>NZ_JAUBTL010000053.1:0-55010 GCF_036702475.1 Microcoleus sp. D2_18a_B4 | reverse complement strand
GGAACGGGCATCTCTTGTGGAACGGGCATCTTGCCCGTTATTGAGAATGGTGCCAGATGTGCGATCGAACTTACTGTTCTCAATAAGGCTTTGATTAACAGGCAAGATGCCTGTTCCACAAGAAATTTCATCTCTTGTGGAACGGGCATCTCTTGTGGAACGGGCATCTTGCCCGTTATTGAGAATGGTGCCAGATGTGCGATCGAACTTACTGTCTTTCGTCGGAACAGGTGACGGCAATGCCGTTTCCCTACTGTCTTGCCCCGTCAGCAGCCACCGAGGCACCGGTTGCTGGAAAAATCGCAAGTTTGGGTCAAATTGGGGCGATCGCGAACACACTATTTGCACAGGTTGTGGGGGCTTCCCTTGCAGTTCCCTCTGTTTGACCAATTCCGGCGAAATTACTCTCATCGTCGTTCCATAAGCCTGTAAAGTGCCGTTGCCGAACAAAACGGCGTCACTTGCTGCTACTTGCTGTTCGAGGTGGGCTTTGTCGTTGGCAGAACCGAATCTCGCGGGCGATCGTACTGCATCGGCAATTTTACCGTCGGCACTGATCGCGAGTATTACTGTTGCGTAAGGTCGATCGATTTTATCTGTCATTAATTTATCAGTCCTGGACGCACCGGTGCTCAGAAACCGGGTTTTTTAGCAAAATCTTTCGTTGTCGCCCACATATCAGGTAAAAAACCCGGTTTCTTTGGGAAAAATGCGTGAGTCCTGTTTCTCAAATTTTCAACATGATAACGGCAAAAGAGGACGCGGCGGTGCCGTTTCCCTATCCCAAAAGTGCGATCGGCCGTTTGCCCAAAAGTGCGCGCGATCGTAGCTATCCCGTAGGGAATCGCCCGTTTACCAAAATTTGCTAAAAATCTCAAATCAATTGACTGCGTATTCTGTAAACTTTCGGGTAAAAGGCGACTTAAAAGCAAGTACGATATCGGTTTTTGGCACTCCGAATTCTACTAATTCTTGAGCAATTCCTGTATCTGTTCTATCCTGCTGAATCCAGATTTTATCATTTTTGAGTTCGATGTGAACTGAAATGCCGTAGACTCTCGATCCGTCGTTCCAGCCTGCGAGAATCACCAGGGAATTTCCGCTTTCTCGATCGCGAATAATTTTTACTTCTGTTCCTTCTCGTACCACCATGTCACAGAAGCTGTTGAGAATTTTTTCGATCGCTTCAGTATAGTTTAATCTCTCCATAGCACAAATTCCTCCAAATCGGGACGAAAAATAATTAGCTTGATATCGTATTCTTCTACTCGTCTTTGAATGAATCTCAATCTAAATAATTCCTCGTAGGTTTCTAAAGGAACTGCTAAATATACTATAAAATCTGGCATAATATCTCTCAATGCCGATCGACAGTTGAGAAATTGACCGAGAGCAGCATGAAATTGATAGAAGTCCGATCGGTCTTGAAAGCTCTTAACTTCCACAGCTATTTTGCGACCTTCTTTTTCTACAGTGATTAATTTTTATGCTGTCATATCGATAAACATGGCTAGACCTTCGTCATCGACTTGCACCCGAAAGTTTTCACGAATAACTATCGATCCATCTTTTTGTAAAGCAGCTTTGACAGTATCGTGAAAAATATCTTTAGCAGGCATTTAAAAACTCCATTGCTCTCATTCTCTATTTGAGAGCGCCCCTACAAACACAAAAATTCGATTATCGCCCGCCGCTAACTCCCTCCAATCGCAGGAAATGCACCCGACCTGACTTATCGCCCGCTACAACTATCACTCCATCAGGCGCAAAAGCACAGCAATTAAACTCAGTTTCTCCCCTGAAACTAGCAATTTCTTTACCTGTGAGCAAATCCCAGACTTTCAGGGTTTCATCCTTGGAAGCCGAAATCGCTGTTTTACCGTCGGGCGCGATCGCCACTGCACTTACCGCGTCACTATGACCCGTGAGAGTTTTCAGTTGTGAGCCTGTCTCGGTGTCCCAGATTTTCAGGGTTCGATCATCGGAAGCCGAAATCGCTGTTTTACCGTCGGGCGCGATCGCCACTGCTAGTACCGCGCTACTATGACCCGTGAGAGTTTTGAGTTCAGAGCCTGTCTCGGTGTCCCAGATTTGCAGGGTATCATCGGAAGCCGAAATCGCTGTTTTACCATCGGGTGCGATCGCCACTGCTGTTACCCCGGAACTATGACCCGTGAGAGTTTTCAGTTGTGAGCCTGTCTCGGTGTCCCAGATTTTCAGGGTTTGATCCCATGAAGCCGAAATCGCTGTTTTACCGTCGGGTGCGATCGCCACTGCTAGTACCGCGCTACTATGATCCGTGAGAGTTTTCAGTTCAGAGCCACTCTCGGTGTCCCAGATTTTCAGGGTTTGATCATCGGAAGCCGAAATCGCTGTTTTACCGTCTGGTGCGATCGCCACTGCTGTTACCCCGGAACTATGACCCGTGAGAGTTTTGAGTTCAGAGCCTGTCTCGGTGTCCCAGATTTTCAGGGTATCATCGGAAGCCGAAATCGCTGTTTTACCGTCTGGTGCGATCGCCACTGCTGTTACCCCGGAACTATGACCCATGAGAGTTTTCTGTTCAGAGCCACTCTCGGTGTCCCAGATTTTCAGGGTTGTATCCCATGAAGCCGAAATCGCTGTTTTACCGTCTGGTGCGATCGCCACTGCTGTTACCCTGGAACTATGACCCGTGAGAGTTTTCTGTTCAGAGCCACTCTCGGTGTCCCAGATTTTCAGGGTTTCATCCTTGGAAGCGGAAATCGCTGTTTTACCGTCTGGTGCGATCGCCACTGCTGTTACCCTGGAACTATGACCGGCAAGCGTCCGCAGCGCACCCTCATTTGCCCTTTCCAGATTAGGCTTCAAAGGCCACAGGCAGGAACTATTTCTCGACTGCTTAGCTTGTTTCACGACCCCCTGAATTTCAGGTGTTTCAAAATCCACCAACCGACTCCACAAATGCCCTGCAAGCTGCGTTTTATCCTTCTCCAAAACGTGCGCCGACTTGCGAATTGCCCCTTGAATCAATCTCAGAGTTTCACCTTGCCCATCCGACAGCAACACATCAGAAATTTTCGCCAAATCGTAATCATCAATTAGCGCTTGTACCCCCAACAATTCCAGTTTCATCTCAATAAAACCGAAATCCGTCAACCAAGCACAATAACGGTCAACCTTCCCCCGTTTCGCAAATCTCTTCGGTTGGTATTTCAACAGCAAATCTCGATCTTCCTGACACTGCTGCGCCAACCACACACCTAAATCGCTCATATCGGCGCTCCTCCTGCAAAGTTATCGCTAATATCATCGTTAATATCTTCCAGTGTTATACCCGCCGACTGCACAGTTTCATCTGCTTCGAGAAACTGCCGAAAACTGTTGTGATAGATAGTGTATCGAGTTTCCTTTCCTACTTTCTCCTGTCGCAAAAACGAATTCCATTTTCCGAGTACCTGCTGTACTTTCATAACATTATTTTCGCCGGCCGATTTAGCCAACCAGCGACCAGAAACTGGTTCCTCTGCTTGCGACAGAAAGTAGATAATTCTAACCTTCAATTCCAGCAGAAGATCGTCTTCCCTGCCCATCATCTGTCCCCAGTGTTTTTGATAATATTCCTGCAAGCCCGCTGGTAAATCATTTAAACTCACATCATTGTAAGTACCGCCTTCAATCTCATCGAGGATGTAGCGGAGGTAGATAAATTTCTTTTCGCTTTTCTGGGCTACCGCCGTCACAAACTCTTCCCGCTGCAAACTCTGACGCTCAATCCAATTCTGAATAGACTCGCTTTTCTCGGTACGTTTTGCCAGATAAGCCTTGACATCAGCAAAACTTTCGGCGCTGTACTCCATCAAATCAAAAACTTTGCGGTTTCCTGTCGGCATCGGCAGAAATTCCGGCCGCTTGGAGACAATAAAATAAACGTTATCCGGCAAATCATTGGGTAAATATAGAACATTGCTGCCGCTACTTTGCAAATTTAAATCGACTTCATCCAGCGCATCCACCACAAAAATTAACTTTTTTTCTCTGCTCGACTTAGCGCTAACTTCCCCCAACAACCTCCCTAGAAAATTGCCGTTTTCCAGCGCATTTTCCGGCAAATACGGGTACTTTTCTTTGAGGTTAAAGCCTTCTATTAACTGAGTGCAGGCATTTTCCAAAAAAGTTTTAGCGCTGATAATCCCATCCGATCGCGAATTGAAATGAGTAACGCAGCGTCGTTTCAGCATCTCCACGCATTTTGCCATAATTGCGCTTTTCCCGACACCAGGTTCCGCTTCTAAAACAAAATAGCCCTTCGGATTCTTATCCAAAAACTCATTAATTTTTTCAAACACAAATTTGCGGCCGGTAAAGTCTTTAATTCTGTCCTGAATAATCGTCTCGGACTTAAAAGAAATCGGCAAACTCGGCGCAGCAGGATCGATATATCTTTGCAGCAAGGCCCGCACCTGCGCCAAATCGGATCGGATCTCACTTTGCATAGATTCCAATTTTACCATCACTTGACAAATCTGCTGCTTAGTTGCTACCGCCTCCAACTTATCGATAATCTCCCGATTTTGCAGCTTCAAATCCTTGAGATCCGCCAAAGCAATTTGGTGCAGATTCAACAGCATCGCCGCAAACTTTTCTCCTCCCTTGGCTGCATCTTGTTTCAGCACTTCCCGGTACGCCTTCGGAAATGTTTCGTACAGTCTTTGCGCCACAAATTCCACGATTTCTGCATCAAAGGATTTCCCCTCACTGGCCGCGAATTCCCCGATGAATCTTGCCCAATCTTCCGGTGTCAATCCCGTAACTCGATCGAACTCCGCAGCATCCGCCGAAAAAATCAGAGTCAGTTGGTCTTCAGAAATATTTAAACCCCTTGACAAATCAACCCCTTCTGTGTTAATATTCAGCCAATATTCAGGAGTTTTTTCGGCTAATCGATCTAAATCCCTGGCAGACGAATTTTTACTAAGGGCGATCGCAATTAATTCATCTGACGAAGCAACATCTTTCAAAAGATAGGCGATCGCCTCACCCGCCGCCTCAATCAAATCGCGATTGTCAAGAATATTCGGATTTTTTCCCAACTTTTCGGCGATCAGATTTCCCAAGTCGTTAGCCGCCATATTCCCCGCTATACCGCCCGCGATCGTTGCTAATATCGAAATGCCCCCAACGGTTGGATTGGCCATCATACCCAATGCTGCTGTCACTCCCGGATTGGCGATCGCGCTGGCAATCATTGGCGCAACACCCATCACCGCACTCCATCCAAGAACCCTAACTTTAGTATTAGCTAAATCAACTAACGACATACTGTAAATATTCCCCGCGCTTTGCAATACTTTAGCGCGACAATATAATTAAATACAAGGTTAATTAATCTCACCTCTTGCACCATTCTTAGGAACAGGCAAGATGCCTGTTCCACAATGATTCTTAAGAACAGGCAAGATGCCTGTTCCACAAAAACTAAATTTTCTTGTGGGGTGGGCGTCTCGCCCGCCCCAAAATACAATCAGCCCGCCCCAAAATACAATCAGCCCGCCCCAAAATACAATCAGCCCGCCCCAAAATACAATCAGCCCGCCCCAAAAATACAATTGTATATTCAGTCGTCTTTAGACGACTTTAGCTATGAGACAGGGGTTTAAAACCCCTGGCGACCCCCGCAACAACCTAACGGGCCCGACAACCTCCTCACACCCCCGTAACAAACTCGCCACCCCACAACAATTTGTAAATTTTTTTATAGATCCGATCGCACAGCTTGTATTTAACGGATAATGTCTGTTTATTTATTTTGCAACCCCAGCGATCGCCCTAGCAAAGTATTTACTTTTCTTTACAAACAGCAGCTCAAAAAACGGCGCGACAGGTAAAAATTTCGTTGCAGACTTCAAATGCGTCGCGCGATCGACTAGAGTAAAAAAAATGGCTTTATCCGTTTATTCATCGCAAAGGAAACAAAGCTCATGGTTCAACGCGGTTCTACAGTTCGGATTCTCCGCAAAGAATCCTTCTGGTATCAAGAAGTGGGCACCGTTGCTACGGTAGACCAAAGCGGCATTAAATACCCAGTTATCGTTCGCTTTAACAGCGTAAATTATGCAGGCGTCAACACCAACAACTTCGCCCAAAGCGAATTAGTGGAAGTGTCAGCACCCAAAGCAAAAGCGAAAACAGGGACTCCAGTAGCTTCCGGCGGCAAACAAACCACGCTGGACGAGAAAACCCGGAAAACCGGCAGCGGAGGAGCCCCCCAGCAGCCGAAAACTTCGACGGACAGCAAACCGGGCGCCGAAGTGACCGGCAGCGTCGAAGGTTCGCCAAATCAAGGAACAGAACAACGCTAATTGTGCCAGAACTGCCAGAAGTTGAAACTATTTGCCGGGGATTGAATCAAGCAACCCTCGATCGAGAAATGTTGGGCGGGGACGTGTTGTTAAACAGCACGATCGCCCGCTCAATCTCTGCGACCGATTTTTTGACACAACTCAAAGGAAAGTCGATCGCCCGCTGGTACAGACGCGGCAAATATCTACTGGCAGAACTATCTCAATTCCCAGAAGGAGAAAGGGAAAGGGGGAGAGAGGGAGAGGGGGAGAGGGGGAGAGTGGGAGAATTTCTTGCCCAAACTCCAAACTCTTCCCGAACGCCTTCTTTCTCCCCCTCCCTTTTGCCTTCAAAAGCAGGCTGGTTGGGCGTTCACTTGCGGATGACGGGACAACTGCTGTGGGTGAACCGATCCGAACCCCTGCAAAAACACGCGCGAGTACGGCTGTTTTTTGAAGGAAACCAAGAATTGCGGTTTGTAGACCAGCGCACCTTCGGGCAAATGTGGTACGTGCCCGCAGAAACCGAGGTTTCGGGCACAGTCATCGGTTTGAAACTTTTAGGGCCAGAACCGTTTTCAGAGGAATTTACAACAGAATATTTGGCCCGCAAGCTGCAACGGCGGGCGCGACCCATAAAAACAGCTTTGCTAGACCAGGCACTGATAGCTGGTTTGGGCAATATTTACGCAGACGAAACTTTGTTTTTGTCGGGAGTGATGCCCACAACTCTGTGCGCGGATTTGACCGCAGAGCAAATTGGGCGCATCCATACAGCTATTATTCAAGTTTTACAGAAGGCGATCGCATCCGGTGGCACCACTTTTAGCAATTTTCTCAACGTCCAAGGTGTCAACGGCAACTACGGCGGCGTCGCTTGGGTGTACAATCGCGCCGGTCAACCCTGCCGCACTTGCTCGGCAACCATCGAACGTATAAAATTAGCAGGGCGATCGACTCATTTTTGCCCCATTTGTCAGACATAAAAAGCAGTCAATGGATTTTAGGCTTTAGATTTTAGATTTTAGATTTACCCCACGAATCGCACCCCTTTATTCCTTAGTCCGCGTAGGCGGACTTTGTTTGTTTAGTAGCGATTTCAATCGCCGAGTGACTTTGCAGCCAAATCTAGATTAAAATTTGTATAGTTTTTTAAACTAAACAAAGCAAGTTATGGCAATCAAGAAAGGCAGTATAGTTCGCGCTGTACGCGAAAAATTGGAAAACAGTCTAGAAGCCAAAGCCAGCGACCAGCGCTTTTCCTCCTATATATTTGAAACAAAGGGCGAAGTGATGGATGTTCGCGGCGACTATGCCTTCGTCAAATTTGGCAAAGTTCCCACCCCGAATATTTGGCTGCGGGTAGACCAACTCGAAGATTTTAAGTAACTCACCAAAACTCAACCTCACTGTTCTTAATGTAGCGAAGGGTGCACACCGCGCACCTTTCCCCAATTAAGCTGATTGCTAAAATCTAAAATCTAAAATCTAAAATCTAACATCTAAAATCAAATGAATTCTCCATCAACCCGCGTATCAATTATCGGTGCAGGCAAAGTCGGCAGCACCTTAGCCCAACGAATTGCCGAGAAAAATCTGGCAGATGTAGTATTGCTAGATATTGTGGAGGGTTGGCCGCAGGGCGTTGCTTTGGATTTGATGGAAGCTAGGGGAGTCGAACACCACGATCGCCAAATTGTCGGTACAAATGATTATACAGATACGGCAAACTCAAATATCATAGTAATTGCCGCCGGAGTGCCCCGCAAACCCGGTATCAATCGGGAAGATTTAATTAAAATCAATGCTGGAATTGTCACCGAAGCCACAAAACAGGCGATCGAGCATTCTCCAGAAGCAATCTTAATCACAGTCACAAATCCCCTAGATATCATGACTTATTTAGCGTGGGAAGCTGCAGATTTGCCCAAACACCGAGTCATGGGGATGGGGGGAGTTCTCGACTCCGCCCGCTTTCAAACTTTTATTGCAATGGAATTGGGCGTTTCAAATGCTCAAGTCAATGCCACTGTCATCGGTTCTCATGGCGATTTGATGGTTCCTTTGCCCCGCTATTCTACTGTCAACGGTATTCCCATCAATCAACTTATGGATGCTGGGGCGATCGATCGACTCGTACAGCGGACTCGCCACGGCGGCGCAGAAATTGTAGAATTGATGAAGACTGGTAGTGCTTATTTTGCACCCGCATCTGCTGTCTGTTTGATGGTAGAATCTATTTTATTTAATCAGTCGCGACTCTTGCCTTGCTGCGTTTATTTGCACGGCGAATACGGCGTGCAAGATATCTTTTTAGGAGCTCCCTGCCGCTTGGGATATCAGGGAGTGGAACAAATAGTGGAACTTGAACTCAGCGATACCGAAAGATCAGCCTTTATCAAGTCGGGCAAATTGGTTGCCCAAAATATTGAGGAAGCCAGGGCAATATTGAAAACGGCTTCTTAAGCTTGTAGCTGTTGGTTGAGCACAGCAGCCTGCTCGCCACTTCAATATAATAATTTATATTGAGTGTGACAGTGGGATAGCTCTTTCGGAAGTTGGCTTATCTGGTTTCAACCGCGCTTTGATAAATATCATTGATCGTGGTTGTTATGCTGTATTTCAAACGCCGAAAAATTGGTAGCAAGAAACCGATATATAAACATAAAATTTACTCTCAAAAACTTGCTAAAAACGCAAAAACTGGCAAAAGTAGTTGAACTTGGTTTGCGCGACAATACCATCAGAGTTTCTCTAGAAATTAAAGCCAAAATCTGCCATCTTCTTTTTACTACTATACCAACCGCATAAGCAGTCGGTTTTGGATTATCTCTCACTCGCGATCGGATTGCCCAACAACAAGGTGGCACTTTAAAGGTAGGAAGTGAAATGCGAGTTTCTACGGAATTTATCATTACTTCGCCCAAACTTTAATCCTCGCGATCGCCATTTCTATTGATCCAGCTTGAAATACCTTTACTTTCGCCAAAAATGTGATACCCTAAATATTTGTATTATCTAAAACTTTTACACTTCTCAAAAATGGCAAAAATCGGGCAAAAATTCTCCGCGCGTGCGAAGCTATCTCGAACGCGCGTGCCTTCGGTGAAGGGTAGGCAATAGCCCTTGAGTTGAGTCCATTTAACCATAGCCTGCAACTACCTCAACTGTTTGACCGAAAACTAACCTCTGATTCGGGGAATTTTAATCAGTTGAAAAGATTCAATCCCTCGCATGAAATAACGAGAAGGCAAGGAAAAATATCTAAAATTTCGGCTGACCCTAAAGATTGTAAAAAATCTAATTTAGGAGAGATAAATCGAGCATTACTTAAAACTCTAGAAAAGGCGATCGCCTCAATTTAAACAAATTTTAATAGATGCGATCCCAACAGGATATGCGATCGCCAAAACAAGGAAACCATTGAGGGAGTTTGGGGTAATAATAAAAAGGTGACAATTGCAACCGAAGGCGAGCCCAAAAAATGTCAAAATTAGTCAGAGACGCTCATCCCGATCTCGCAATGGAACCGGGTTTCTTGTTCCCACTTTCCGACATTCCCTGACCTAATTACGTTAATAAACCCGGTTTATGTGTAAGTTTTGTTAGCATTATTCTCAATAATTGAGAATAAAAGAAGTAGCAAATTCTGCCAATTTTTCAGTAAATATACGGGAGCTAAAATGGTCGATTGACCTCCAAATCTCGAAAAAATACGGAAATGCAGCGTAAGTAGCTGCTAAGTGCTAGCAGAAGGAGGAGAATAAGCTGTTACACATTTAAACCAATAACGATAGAGGTAGGGTGCGTCAGCTAGAACAGTGGCGGGATATGGGAAATACTTATGTACGCTCCGCACCCTACTATCCTCTTTTAAATGCCCAACAGCTTATGTTCTTTGCCTTTTTGAGTTACCAGGCTCAACTTGCAGAGCGCTATTGAGATGCCATCAACCTCGATAACAAACCGCAAAATAACTAAAGAAAAAGCATTATGTTTCAGGAATACCTGTATCACGAAGTAATCAACCTGCGCGAGAAACTAGCTCACCTAGAAAGAGAAACGCAGTCTCAAACCTGGTTCAAAAAGCTGCAAGCGCTGATGGGAGTTATTAGCAAAATTCGTGAATCCCTAGACTTAGAAACAATATTCAAAATCACAGCCACCGAAGTTCGGCAACTCCTAAATGCCGATCGAGTCGCCGTCTACCGCTTCTTTCCCGAATCCCAATTGAACGAGGGCGAAGTAGTGTCCGAAGACGTACTGCCCCAATACAGCCCATCTTTGGGAACCAAAATCCGCGACTACTGCTTCGGCGAACAATTTGCAGCCAAATACACCAAAGGATACGTTCAAGCAGTCACGGACATCTACAAAGCCCGCTTGAGCCCTTGTCACCTCAAAATCCTTAAGCGGTTTCAAATCCGAGCCAACTTAGTCGTACCGCTGCTGCAAGGGAAACATTTGTGGGGATTGCTGTGCATTCACTCCTGCGGTCAACCCCGCCAGTGGCAAGAAGACGAAATCGAATTTGCCAGACAAGTAGGCGACCATTTAGCAGTTGCCATCTACCAAGCCGAACTGCACTTGCAAACCCAGAGGCAAATAGCAGAAATCGAATCCGCCCAGCAGAAACTCCGCGACAGCGAGCAAAAATATCACCAAATTCTCGATTCGATCGCCGATATGGTATTAGTCAAAGGCCCCCAATCGAAAATCGTCTGGGCAAATCAAGCATTCCGCGATTATTACGGCATGACTCAAGAGGAACTTCAAGACATCGTAGACGCGCCTTTCGCCGATCCCGACAATACTCTCCAGTACGTCAGAGATGACGGCTTCGTATTTGACACCGGACAAACTCTGCAAATTTCTGAAGAACCGGTGACGCGGCACGACTCAGAAGTGCGGCTGTTCAGCACCGTCAAAACACCCATCCGCAGCGCAGACGGCCAAATCGTCATGACTGTCGGCGTCTCCCGCGACATGACGGAACGCAAAGAAGCAGAAGAAGCCGTTAAAGCCAGCGAAACAAAATACCGCAGCCTGGTAGAAACCTCCCAAGACATGATTTGGTCGGTCGATGCTTCAGGACGCTATACCTTCGTCAACCCAGCAGTTAAGTACATCTACGGTTACGAACCAGAAGAAATGATCGGTAGGCCATTCTCCGACTTTGCGACACCAGAACAAAGCCAGAAAGATTTAGAAGCTTTCGCCCGCCTGTTTGCGGGAGAATCAATTTTCCAGTACGAAAGCACTCAAATCGCCAAAGACGGCAGCATGAAACATTTGATGTTTAACGCGATCGCCCTCTACGACGAAACCGGAAACTTCCTCGGCACCACCGGTACAGCCACCGACATTACCGATCGCAAGCGAGCAGAAGCAGCCTTACAACACGCCAACGCAGAACTAGAGCGCAGAGTAGAAGCACGCACGGCCGAACTGCGCCAGACTTTTGCCGCCCTCAGTGCCAGTGAAGCCCGGTTCAGGACGATCGCGGCCACCATCCCCGGAGCTCTGTTCCAATTTTGCAGCAGCCAGGGAGTGTGGAGAGTTGACTACATGAGCGATCGCATCGAAGATATCACCGGCATCACAGCAGGAGAAATGATGCGAGACATTACCTGCTTCATTTCCCGCATCCACCCCGAAGACTTGGAAAGCCACAGGGCTTCCGTCAACGAAGCCGTAGAAAACCTATCCCCCTGGCACTACGAAGGGCGGTTAGTCAAGCCCGACGGTGAGATTCGCTGGTGGCAGGGCGACTCCATGCCCACCCGCAGCGAGAACGGCGAAATCGTATTTTGTGGCGTATTGTTCGACATTACCGATCGCAAAGTTGCCGAAACCGCCATCCGCGACAGCCAGCGGCAGCTCAAAGAAGCCCAGAGGCTCGCCCACGTCGGCAATTGGGAACTCGACGCCGCCACCGGAACCATCACTTGGTCGGAAGAACTTTTCCGCATCTTCGGGCTCGAACCGGCCGAAAGTGCGCCCAACCTAGCCCAACAGGTCGCTCTGATCCATCCAGAAGATTTGGAATTGTGGCAGACTCAAGTGCAGCGGGGACTCGAAGCGGGCATCCCCTTCGATTTTGACTTGCGCCTTTACCGTCCCGACGGCACTCTGCGGCATCTCAACGCCCTGGGCAAAGCCGAAACCGATGCCAGTGGCAAGGTGGTAAAAATGTTCGGTACGGCGCTCGACATTACCGATCGCAAAGTCGCCGAAGCAGCCCTGCGACAAGCAGCCGCCGAGTTAGAAGACCGAGTGAGCGATCGCACGGCCGAACTGTCCGAAGCAGTCACGCAATTAGAACAAGAAATTGGCGATCGAAAACTTGCAGAAGCAGCCCTGCAAGTTTCCGAGCAAAACCTGCGGACAATCTTTAACAATGTCTACGATGCTATCTTCATTCACGACTTAGAAGGCAACATTCTCGATGTCAATAATCGGATGTTAGAAATGTACGGAGTGAGCCAGGAACAAGCAACAAAATTATCATTTAAAAACGACTATTCAAGTGGCGACAATCCCATTGAACAAATGGAAGAACTTTGGGAAAGAGTATTAGCAGGCGAAACAGGTCGCGTGGAATGGAAAGCGAGGCGTCCCAACGACGGTTCAACCTTTGATGCAGAAATTGCCCTGTCCAGAATTCATCTCAACGGGAATCTCAGCGTCATTGCCAACGTCCGAGATATTAGCGATCGCAAACAGGCAGAAGCAGAACTGCAACACGCTCAAAATTTTATGGAATCCGTACTCAAAACCATACCCGTCGCAGTATTTGGCAAAGAAGCAGAAGAGTTGCGATTTGTACTGTGGAATCCAGTCGCCGAAGAGGTAATGGGTTTCCCCGCTGCTGAAGTTATGGGCAAAAATGATTACGACTTTTTCCCCAGAGAACAAGCCGACTTTTTCACCACCAAAGACCGGGAAGTGCTCGCCAGCGGGCAAATTTTAGACATTCCCGAAGAAGTGATTCAAACAAAAGAAGGCGAGAATCGCATATTTCATACCAAGAAAACCGCAATTCTCGATCGAGAAGGCAATCCCCAATATTTATTAGCAGTTACTGAAGACATTACTGAGCGCAAGCGGGGAGAAATTGCTTTGAAGCAATCGGAAGCCCGACTCAGACAGCAGGCCGAACGAGAAAAATTGCTCAACAACCTCACTACTCAAATCCGCAATTCCCTCGACTTCGACAGCATCGTTACAGTCGCAGTTAAGGAAATTCGCGCTTTCCTGCAGATCGATCGTTGCAATTTTGCCTGGTATCGCGACGACGGAGAGGAGCCTTTCTGGGAAATTATTAAAGAATCTCGCCTTCGGGAACTTCCCGATTTAACAGGTAGCTATCAAGCTTCCGACTTCGGTCCTGTGGGAGAAAAAGTATTGCAGATGGAAATGCTGCGGGTGGATGATGTCGAAACAGTCGCAGATCCTGTTTGGAAACAAATCGTTCGATCGATGGGCTACCAATCTGTATTAATCATTCCCATGCAGGCACTTTCTGGGGTAATAAGTGCAGTTAGCTGCTGCTCCTGCTGTTCTGTACGACCCTGGAGCGACAGCGAAGTAGAATTGTTGCAATCGATTACAGTTCAATTGGCGATCGCCCTCAACCAAGCCGATCTTTACGCCCAAACTCGCAATAAAGCTCTCGAATTAGAACAAACATTACAGAAATTAACTAGCACTCAATCACAGTTAATTCAAAATGAAAAAATGTCAAGTCTCGGTCAACTTGTGGCAGGAGTCGCCCACGAAATCAACAACCCAGTTAACTTTATTTACGGCAACCTCACCCACGCCAACGACTATACCCAAGACTTGCTACACCTGATCGAACTTTACCAAAATCACTATCCCGATCCAGTCCCGGAAATTCAAGAAGAAGTAGACCATATTGAACTAGACTTTCTGATGGAAGACTTGCCAAAGTTGCTTTCTTCAATGAAAGTCGGTGCAGACAGAATTCAACAAATTGTTGCTTCTCTCCGCACATTTTCCCGCATGGACGAAGCGGAAATGAAAGCAGTCAACATCCACGACGGCATAGATAGCACCCTGATGATTTTGCAGCACCGGCTCAAAGCTAAACACAATCATCCAGAAATTGAGGTGATTAAAGAATACGCTCAACTGCCCTTAGTAGAATGTTATGCCGGACAGTTAAATCAAGTATTTATGAACATCTTGAGCAATGCTTTGGATGCTTTGGAAGAACGGGATCTGCGCCGTTCCGCTGAGGAAATGCGGGAACAGCCCAGCAACATCCGCATCCGCACTGAAATATCGCCAGCGGGCAAAGTAATCATTCGGATTGCTGACAACGGGCCGGGAATACCGGAGACTGTCGGCACTCGTCTTTTTGACCCGTTTTTTACCACTAAACCTGTGGGTAAAGGCACTGGGATGGGCTTGTCAATTAGCTATCAAATTGTTACAGACAGACACAACGGGTCGCTGAAATGCACTTCTTCGCCCGGACAGGGTACAGAATTGGCGATCGAGATTCCCCTCAAAGCTAATTGTTAATAGGGAATTGGTAAGTTGTAATTGGCAATTGGCAATTGCGAAAGCGTTACTGTGCGTCAGTTTCATAATTTTCAACCATATCAAATCCGGTAGCATCGTCCTGATATAGCAACCGCGAAGACGGTTAGGACGTTGTTAATGGCTGAAACGATTGATTTTATTGCTTCTTCCTTCTTCCTTCTTCCTTCTTCCTTCTTCCTTCTTCCTTCTTCCTTCTTCCTTTGCTAACAGATTTGATATCATCACCAAAAATCTAATTTTGATGCACAATTTATTCCCTGGTGCATCAGTTTTGAGATTGTGAGTTGGTAGCAAAAATGTCTTCAGGATGTGACGCACTATTTACCAATCTCTACCTCACTCAGTCTCTAATTTCTATATTACCGAGATTTATCAGGATTTCTGTCACGGCAGAACTATCCAAAGGTTTAGAAAACCAATATCCCTGAGCTAATTCGCAGTCTAGTTCTCGAAGCTGTGATAACTGTTCGGCTGTCTCTACACCTTCGGCGATCGCATTTAATCCCAAATTGTGAGCCAAAGTTACGATCGCCCGCACAATCTGCAAAGGCTGACCCCCGTCGTCACCATTTTCCACAGCCCCCAAGCGACTTACAAAAGATCGATCGATCTTCAGTGTATCCAGCGGAAAACGGTGCAAGTAACTTAAAGACGAGTAGCCAGTACCGAAATCGTCGATCGACAATCGAATATTTCTACCTTTTAATTCGGCTAGCACAATATTGGCTTTCTTGACATTTTCTACGATCGCGCTTTCAGTAATCTCCAATTTTAAACAGCTCGGATTGCAGCCCGTTTCTGCTAAAATTTCATCAATTTCATCGATTAAATTCGGGAAACCTAACTGTTTAGGAGAGAGATTGACGCTCATTGTTAATTGCGAAGGAGCAATAATTGGTAATTTAAAATTCGGAATGGGTACCTGGGAAGTTGTACTTAACGTAGCCGAACTATTGGTAATTGGGAATTGGGAATTGGTAATAGATGAGTGGAAATCGCTAATCGGGAATTGGTAACTGGGAATTGGTAATTTTTTACCGATTATTTCTTCCCTGTGACCAATACTGGGGCTACGCTCAGTAAAAGTTGCGTGTTCCTCATTCCCTGTATCTGTTACATCAGTTAAATCCCCTACATTGCCCGTTGCCCTCTTCCCTGTTGTTACCCTGAGCGAAGTCGAAGCGCCTTCTTGCTTCTTGTTACCCTGAGCGACTTGCCCTGAGTGCAGCCGAAGGGAGTCGAAGGGCCTCGTTCCGACTTCCATTGGACTTCTTCTCTGTTCCTCTGTTAACATTTCTTGCCAAATCCGCAATTGCTGACAAGCTTCCCGCAACACCCAGGCTCCCAGAGGCACGATCAAACCTGTTTCTTCAGCTACAGGGATAAAAGTAGACGGCGGAACTAGACCCCGAACTGGGTGGTGCCAGCGCACCAAGGCCTCAAAACCTTCGAGCGCACCGCTGGCGAGCGAAACAATCGGTTGGTAGTGCACAATAAAGTGCGAACGTTGATCCTTGCTCTCTCCTAATTCCTCCTTGCCCAAAATAGCCAACCGCAGGTCAGTTTCTAACTGCAACAGCGACATTGTTTGGTCGTGCATCGCCAAATTAAACACTTCGTGGCGGGCCTTACCCAAAGCTTTAGCGCGGTACATAGCGATGTCAGCATCGCGTAGGAATTCTTCCGGGTGAGTGTACGAATTCGATTCGCCACTGTCGGTGGCTTCGCCTCGACTGAAAACAATGCCAATGCTAGCGGTGGTAAATACTTCGTGTCCTTCGAGATGAAACGGCTTCGTCAGTTCTGTTTGTATCTTTTTAGCTGCGAGGGTGGCGTCGCTGAGGCTCTGAATGTGGTCTAGCAGGATGGTGAATTCGTCTCCCCCCAGCCGGGCGACGGTATCAGAAACCCGGACGCAGGTTTGCAGTCGCTGCGCGAGGGCAATTAGCAGTTTGTCTCCTAAAACGTGTCCTAAAGAATCATTAACTACTTTGAAGCGGTCTAAATCTAGGAAAAGTAAACCAAATTTGTAATCGGGGGACTGATTGGATCGCCGGATGGCTTGTCCTAGCCTGTCTAGGAACAAAACGCGGTTGGGCAAACCTGTCAGCGCATCGTGAAAAGCGCCGTGCAGCAGTTCCCGTTCTACTCGCTTGCGCTCGGTGACATCTCGGATAATAATCTGGGCGGCCGTCGAGCCTTGATAAGTAGCGGGGATGCCGGCCATTTCAACGTCTATTATTTGTCCGTCAAGCCGCATCAGTTTTTGTTCGGCAAGGTCGAGCGGCTGATTTTCTGTCTCGACTAGCCGGATGCGCTCTCTGGCTGTTTCCACATAGTTTGGATGGACGAAATGCAATACGGGAAAGCCGATGAGCGCTTCGGGAGAACTCGCACCGAGGAGTTTCGCGCCTGCAGCATTGATGTAGGCGATTTTCCCTTGACTGTGAACGGCGATCGCTTCGGGAGATAGTTCTACTAAACGGCGATAGCGTTCTTCACTTTCTTTGAGAGATACTATCAACTCGCATCGCTCTTTTTCAGCCTGCTGGCGTTCGACTTCCATTTGGTGAACCGCCAGAATTTTGCCAATACTTTGAGCCATCAATTCTATAATTTCTATTTCCTCGTACTTGAATTTTCTTTTCTTTATTTCCGGCGAACTAAAACTCAACGTGCCGTAAGTTTTATTGTTAACAAATATCGGCGTTCCGATGTAAGATTCCGACTTGCAGTTCTGATAAGCAGGATGTTCGCGCATCTCAATATCTGCTCCTATATGAGAATACGCAACAGTTTTGTTAAGTTTAATGACTGCGGCGCAGTAAGTATCGCCGAGGTTCAATTCTAAGCCTCGCACGAAGTATTCTAAATCGCTTTTCGCTGCTCGAACAATAAAAGTCTCGTTGTCAACTTCAGCCATGATGCCCATAGAAAGTCCAAACATCAAACAGCCTGCTGTTAGATAATCGTCAACCAGTTCTTCAAAGTTTTGATAATGATAAGTTGTAATCCGGTGCAAGTGTTTAAGATTAGCGCTAAAAGCTGCTAAAGCTTGAGAATTTAAAAATAATTCTTCTTCCGATCGCTGGCGGTCGGTAATGTCTGTTTGTACTCCAATAAAGTGGGTTAAGTGTCGCCGCGAGTTGTAAACCGGAGCGATCGACAGTTCGTGCCAAAAAGGCGTGCCGTCTTTCCGAAAGTTGCGTAATATAACTTGAGATTCTCTGCCTTCTTCAATCGCAATTCGCAATTGTTGGGCAGCGGGGCCGTCAGTTTCTGTGCCCTGCAAAAATCGGCAATTTTTGCCCATTAACTCGTCTCTGCTATAACCAGTAATCCGCTCAAAACTCGGATTGACATAAATAATCGGATTATCTGCAACAGTCGCGTCGGTGATTGCAATGCCGTTGCTGCAACTTTCGATCGCCCGTTCCATCATTTGCAAACGCTCTTGCGATCGAATCCGCTCGATCGCCGCAGCTAACACGTTGGCGATCGCTTCTACAAAATAAACGTCATCTTGAGTGAAAACCCGCCCTTGGCAGGTATGAACCCCCAAAATGCCCCATGCCTGCGAGGAGGAACTGTTGGCTGGTTCTGCTTGTCCCCAGTTGCTCAAGAGCCCCCGATTGCCGGGAATAATTACAGTGACGCCGCTGACAGCCCGGTGGTTGTGCAGCAGCGGCAACTCGCTAAAGCGCGTTTCTACCCGCAAATCTTCGACGATAGTCGGTTCACCCACTAGCAATGTGTAACCTGCTTGCGATCGAGCAGAAGCGGCAACAGTAGCGCTGCCGACGAGGCCGGGCTGCCAGCCAACCCCCGCTCGCAGCATAAAAGCATGACCAGAGGGCAACAGTTCTAACACCTGGCAATAATCAACGTCCAGGGTTTGAGCAATTAAAACCGCAGCTTTGTCCATCAGTGCGGACAAATCTGTTTCGGCCAGGGCCTGCTGCCCCAAGTAAGCGACGGCCGCTTGCTGGCGAGCCCGCGAGTGGATTGACGTGAGCAATTCCTGCTCCTTGGCGGCCGCTCGCTTCCGATCCGTAATGTCGCTGAACACCGACAGAACAGCTTTCCCCGACACCAATGTCAGATACCGCATCGATACACTTGCCCAAAACAGTGTGCCGTCAGCTTTTTTAAGCCGGACTTCTGTCTCGCGGACGTGTCCGTTGCGGGCGAGCCGCAACAGCAATTCCTGGCGATCTGCAGGTTTGTGGTAGAGGATTTCGGCTTTTTGGCGGTCGATCGACTTGAATCCTGTGAACCCGAAAGCCTGACGGCATAAATCGTTACTATAAAGAATTGTGCCGTCCCCCAGACTGCTGACGATCAGGGGTATTGGCATCGAGTTGGCGATCGTCAGCAGTAATTCTTTGGTTCCTTGGATCTCTTTGTACAAGTCTGGCTTGGATGCCCAGCCCTGACAGTCTTCAGAGTTTTCAGGGATAAAACTTTCCATTGTTTAATCGATCCATTAGCAGGACAACTTTTTTAAACTTGTGGTAAATGACGATTTCAGATGCAGAGCATTGGTAACAACTGAAGACTTAATTTCATTTGTCAATCAGTAATATTACTCAAAAAAACTGCTTTTCTAGGAGTAGAAAATTCGCGATTTTGGAGTGGGTGGGCATAAATATGGCGCTCGGCATGATTCCTCGATCGCGCCGATCTGAGTTTTGTAGCCAAAATCCGAGTAAATTCTGAGCATAAGTGCTCAGTGACAAGTGCTTCCCTAGCTTTAGTTGTCAGGGATAGATGCTCTTGACGATCGACAGTAGCCCACAACACATTAATCTTAACCACAACAATGCAACTGAAGGCATCTAAACTGCTCGGCTGGGGTTGGATATCCTGCACTCCCGGTGGATAACACATCTGTCTTTGGTATGGCAATCTACTGTTTTTAAAGTTGCGTTAAGTTTTTATGTATAGCGAGGTACTTTACCCAATGTGCAGCGGAAGCTCCTAATCTAAAAAGTAAAGTCACCTACACACAACCACCGAATACTATCCGAGGAGAGAGGAGAAATGCTTGAATCTTACCGCCGTACCGCAGCCGTTCGGGCCGCTTTGGGAATTCCACCGCTGCCGCTAGACGCCCAGCAAACGTCGGAACTGTGTGAACTGCTGAAAAATCCGCCGGCACAAGAAGAAGAAACCTTAATAGAATTATTGCGCGATCGCGTCCCCCCAGGCGTAGACAGCGCCGCCTACGTCAAAGCTGGTTTTTTAACTGGCATTGCTAAAGGCGAAATCCACAGCCCCCTAATTGCTCCCAAATGGGCAGTTTACCTGCTGGGGACAATGATGGGCGGTTACAACGTCCAATCTTTAATCGATTTGCTCAATCCTACTGCCGAAATTGCCATTCCCGCCACCGCCGCCCGGGCACTGAGCAAAACGTTGTTAGTATTCGACGCTTTCCACGATATTCTGACTTTATCCGATACCAATCCCTACGCCAAGCAGGTAGTCGATTCTTGGGCGGATGCCGAGTGGTTTACCAGCCGCCCCCAACTGCCGGAAGTCATTACCGTTACAGTCTTCAAAGTTCCAGGAGAAACCAATACTGACGACTTGTCCCCCGCACCTCATGCTACCACGCGGCCGGACATTCCCCTACACGCTTTGGCGATGCTAGAAAGTAAGATGCCAGGAGGTTTGCAAACCATTGCAGACTTGAAGCAAAAAGGTCATCCCGTAGCCTATGTTGGTGATGTTGTCGGTACCGGTTCGTCGCGGAAATCGGCGATTAATTCCGTGCTCTGGCACATTGGCAATGATATTCCGTTTGTGCCGAACAAGCGCAGTGGCGGTTATATTTTAGGAAGTGCGATCGCCCCGATATTCTTCAATACCGCTGAAGATTCCGGCGCATTGCCGATCGAATGTGATGTCTCCAAAATGGAAACAGGAATGGTAATTACCATCCATCCATACAAAGGCGAAATCACCAACGAAGCCGGGGAAATCATCTCCACATTCACCCTCAAACCCGACACCATTTTAGACGAAGTTCGCGCCGGCGGCCGAATTCCACTATTAATCGGACGCACTTTAACCGACAAAACCCGCGCAGCTTTGGGACTAGAACCTAGCACTATTTTTACCCGCCCTACCATCCCAGTAGATACGGGCAAAGGCTTCACTTTAGCACAAAAAATGGTAGGCAAAGCTTGCGGTTTGTCCGGCGTTCGTCCCGGTACATCTTGCGAACCAGTCATGACAACAGTCGGCTCGCAAGATACCACCGGGCCGATGACGCGAGACGAATTGAAAGAACTTGCTTGTTTGGGATTTAGCGCCGATTTGGTGATTCAAAGTTTCTGTCACACCGCCGCTTATCCAAAACCAGTTGATGTCAAAACTCACCATGAATTGCCCGATTTCATGGCAGAGCGCGCCGGTATAGCTTTGCGCCCCGGAGACGGCATTATTCACTCTTGGCTGAATCGGATGTTATTGCCAGATACAGTGGGAACTGGCGGCGATTCTCACACTCGTTTTCCTTTGGGAATTTCCTTTCCTGCTGGTTCGGGATTGGTGGCATTTGCTGCCGCTTTGGGCGTCATGCCTTTGGATATGCCGGAATCAGTTTTAGTACGGTTCAAAGGTGAATTGCAGCCCGGAGTAACGCTGCGGGATGTTGTGAATGCAATTCCCTATGTGGCGATTCAAAAAGGTTTGCTAACCGTCGAGAAACAGAACAAGAAAAACATCTTTTCTGGGCGGATTATGGAGATTGAAGGTTTGCCCGATTTGAAGGTCGAGCAGGCTTTTGAATTGACCGATGCGACGGCCGAGCGTTCTTGCGCTGGATGCACCATTAAATTGAGCGTAGAGACTGTTTCCGAGTACATTCGTTCCAATGTCGCGCTGCTGAAAAACATGGTGGCGCGGGGCTATCAAGATGCGCGGACGATGATGCGCCGGGTGGCGAAGATGGAGGAATGGCTGGCAAATCCGGTGCTGCTGGAGGCGGATGCTGATGCGGAGTACGTTGAAATCATCGAAATCGATCTCAACGAGATTAAAGAGCCAATTGTGGCTGCTCCCAATGACCCGGATAATGTTAAGTTGTTGAGTGAGGTTGCGGGCGATCGGGTTGACGAAGTATTTGTCGGTTCTTGTATGACAAATATCGGTCACTACCGCGCCACTGCGAAGGTATTGGAAGGTGCAGGGGAAGTTAAAACTCGCCTGTGGATTTGTCCACCAACCCGCATGGACGAACAGCAACTCAAAGAAGAAGGTTACTACAGCATTTTTGGAGCCGCTGGAGCCCGTACAGAAATGCCCGGATGCAGTCTTTGTATGGGCAATCAAGCGCGGGTTAAAGATGCGACCACCGTGTTTTCAACTTCTACTCGCAACTTTAACAACCGCATGGGCAAAGATGCTCAAGTTTATCTCGGTTCGGCGGAATTGGCGGCCGTTTGTTCGCTGTTAGGTCGCATTCCTACAGTCCAAGAATACAACGACATTGTGTCGAAGAGAATCGATCCTTTTGCTGGTGATTTGTATCGGTATTTGAATTTCGATCAAATTGCTGGTTTTGAGGATGAAGGCCGAGTGATTGCTTTGGAAGATATGCCTCGCATTGAGGATATTTTGGGGATTCCCGATGGTGTATTGAGCAAGTAAAAAGTGGGGCGGGCAATTGCCCGCCCTTTGTTTATAATATGAGTAAATGAGAGAAAGGAAAAAAGTAATTATGTCCGAACAAGTTTTAAGCAGCGAAAGCCAAGGGACAGTAGAATCAGCGCCCGAAACTCCTACGGTGGAAGACAAAGAAAGCGATCGCCCCTTAAGCCAGCAGATCGCGGAATTTCTCCGCGTAATTCAGCAAACTCCCAGAGAATATTGGCCAAACTTACTTCAGATGATGCGCTTATTTCTGGAAACGGTGACAGTAAAGCCCGTATGGGCCGAGCCTCCCCAGACATCTGAGAAAATAGACATTACTAAACTGTCGCTGGAGGAACGGATACAAAGAAATAAAGGTGCAATTGAATTAATCAATTCATGGATTGAGGAGGGAGATGAACAAGAACAAACAGAAACCGCTGAATATCTCCGTAAAGCTTTAGATGAAGACCGCCTTTCTAATCGGCCATTATTCCCATGAGTAGAGTAATAATTCTCGACTCTGACCCATTAGGAATGGTAACAAACCCTAAAGCATCCTCTGCTGAAATTCAAGAGTGCAAAGTTTGGCTAAACTCTTTAATGCGGAGGGGCGAAATAATAATTCTGCCTGAAATTGCTGACTACGAAGTGCGACGGGAGTTGATCCGCGCAGGTAAATTAGCAGGTATTCAACGGCTTGATGAATTGAAATTACAACTTACATACCGTCCTTTGACTACAGAGGTAATGCTTTTAGCCGCTCAGTTGTGGGCTGATTCGAGAAGGAGAGGAAGACCAACAGCCGAACCTAATGCACTTGACCGAAGAACGAGACGCAAGCCCCTGGCTTTAGACACGGGGATAAGTCGGCAGCGGTTTCAACCGCCTCCAGCATTTAACAAATCTTAATGCAAAATTAGTGTAGTATGCAGGTTCGTGCTGTATAACTATAATATGAGCGTTAATTACAAATCAAACAAAAATGTTGTTTACTCGTGTAAATACCATATTGTGTGGTGTCCGAAATATCGCCGAAAGGTTTTAATTGAGGGTGTCGATACCCGATTAAAGGAAATACTGTTAGAGGTTGCGACCGAGTTTAACAGTGAATTAATCGAGATGGAAGTAATGCCAGATCACGTTCACCTTTTGATCGAGTGCGATCCTCAGTTTGGGATTGCCAAGCTGATTCGGTACATGAAGGGGCGTTCTTCTCGATATCTTCGCCAAGAATTTCCTTGGCTAAAAAGTCGATTGCCAACTCTATGGACGAATAGCTACTTTATTGCAACTGTTGGCGGTGCGCCAATTTCAGTAATTAAGCAGTACATTGAGAATCAGAAAAATGTCTAGTTATGGATGCCAGCAAAATCTAATCAGTCCAAGTCGAGAGCTAAGAAGCGTACTGGAATTTGTATGCGAAGAGTCGAACAAGTTAGCTAACTGCGGGACTTACTATTCTCGGCAGTTATATTTTAAAACCGGGAGAATTCCTAGCAAGTATGACTTACACAAGTTGTTCAAGGATAATCTTCACTTTAAAGCACTATATTCCCATGTTGCTCAACAAACGTTGACCAGCGTTGCGGAATCTTTTAAGTCGTACATTGGGCTGTTAAAAGGAATCAAGGGTGGTACGGTAACGCAACATCCTAAACTACCAAAATACCGCAAAAACAGCTTAAAACTTGTAACCTTCCCAAAGGCAGACGTAAAGCTAAAGAATGGACAATTGAGATTCCCGTTGGGAAGTAAGGTCAAACTCTGGTTTGGAATTGGTGAATTTTATTTGCCAATGCCATCTAACCTAGACTACAAGGCAATTAGAGAGATTCGCATTTTACCAAGAAATAAACAATTTTATGTCGAGTTTGTCTACCAACTTCAGTCAACAGCAGTTGAGCTGGATGTTAGTAAGGCTCTGGGTATCGATCCAGGATTGAATAATTGGTTAACTTGCGTTTCCAATGTAGGAACAAGTTTTATCGTAGATGGACGGCATCTAAAATCATTAAACCAATGGTATAACAAGCGGGTTGCGTCGCTCAAAGAGCATAGACCTCAAGGCTTTTGGTCTAAGCGATTGGCAAAAATCACGGAAAAACGAAACAGACAAACGAGAGATGCTGTTAACAAAGCAGCTAGATTAGTATTGAATCATTGCCTAGAAAACCAAATAGGTACAATTGTTTTTGGCTGGAACAAGGGAATGCGCCAAGAAATAAGTCTTGGTAACAAAACCAATCAAAATTTTGTGCAAATTCCTACCGCTCGATTGAAGGACAGGATTTCCCAGCTTTGTGAACAATATGGTATCCAGTTCATTGAAACTGAAGAGAGCTATACAAGTAAGGCGAGTTTTTTAGATTCGGATGAACTACCTAAGTTCGGTGAAAAAACTGAAGGGTGGAAAGAATCAGGAAAGCGCATCAATCGCGGACTGTATCGCTCAAAAGACGGAAGCAAAATTAACGCAGATTGTAATGCTGCTGGAAATATTTTGCGAAAAGTAGCGACAACTTTAGGGTTATGCCTTAAAAGAGTCAGTAGAGGCGCTTTGATTTCGCCTTTGAAAGTTCGTATTTGGACTCTTCAAGAATCCCCGTCCCTTTAGGGCTGGGGAGTATCAAGGGGATGTGATTTTGGCGGCTCAAGCAATATTGGAGGCAAGTGAAGGCAATGATGTGGTAATTGCTACAACAAATGTGGGGCATTTGTCGCAATTTGTTGATGCTCGCCAGTGGCGACTAATTCAGTAATCTTTAAATCGATCGCACTTACGCACTTAGCCAATCCCTGCTATACTTTCAAATACAGATATTTTTACAGACACCGTTAGCGAGATAAACAGGATGGTGGAAACAGTGGACACAATCGAAAAAATTGACGATCGTACACAAACCCGCTACTGGGGTCAAGTTACAGTCATAGACGCGGGCGATCGTTATAAGATCAATCGCATTGAAGTCAAGCCGGGGCATCACATCAGCACCCAAATGCACTATCACCGCAGCGAGCACTGGGTTGTCGTCTCCGGTACCGCTAAAGTTATCTGCGACGACAAAGAGACGATTCTCATGCAGAAACAGTCAACCTACGTTCCCATGAATACTGCTCACCGCGTAGAAAATCCCGGCGTTATTCCCCTGGTGATGATTGAAATCCAAAATGGTGAATACCTCGGCGATGATGACATTATCCGCTTCGCCCAAGATGCTCACGAGCAAGATTGATCCTAGAGCCCCAAATATGAAGCAATCGCAGACACCGGGGAAAAGCTTCACGCACCGAACAATCACCGAAAGCATCCAGGATACAAGCCCCCGGATTCATCTCGCGCAAGTCAATGCTTCAATTCTTTAATCTAAAATCTAAAATCTAAAATCTATTGACCTACGCAGCGACAGGAAACCAGATAATATCATGTCCGCTCGATTGACCATAATATCCCGGCCGGGCGGGTTTTTGAGATTGTCAATTATTGGCAGATATTGTTAGTGAACCCGCCCCTACCTGATGAAGGGTAATCGACCGGACATGATATAAATCCTACAATTAAAACTGTAGGGGCAATTTCAGAATTGCCCCTACCTTATTATATTAACTTTGTTAAGCACCAGAATTTGATATAGCAATTGGCGATCGTCCTACGGCAAAGAAGCGTTTTTCAAATCTACATTTGCCATATTGGCATTCTTTAAATTAGCACCTGTCAAGTCCGAACCGTTCAAATTTGCACCGTTCAAATTTGCATTGGTCAAATTTGCATCCCGCAAGTTGACTCCCTGTACGTCTATTCCCGACAAACTGCCACCTCTTAGGCTGATATTAGATAAATTCGCTAAAGACTGGCGAGCATTTCTCAAGTTTGCACCCGCCAAATTGGCGCTTTCTAAATTAGCGCCGATTAAATTAGCGCTGGTGAGGTTAGTATTTTTCAAACTCGCAATCACTAAACCAGCCAAACTCAGATTAGCGCGGCTCAAATCAGCACCCTCCAAATTAGCCCCGTGCATTTTAGCCGCAATTAAACTCGCACCTTGCAATTTAGCTTGTTTCAGATTTGCTTCATTCAGTTTGGCTTCGTTCAAATTTGCACCGTTCAAATTTGCACCGCTGAGATTCGCACCGCTCAAATCTGCGCCAGTTAAATCGATACCAGCAAGCTGTGCTCCTGTCAAGTCGCATTGGCTACATTTTTTAGTTTCTAATAATTGCTTGACGTGTGATACGTTTTCTGCCTTTACTCCCGATGCACAACCGATCGCAATCAGCAGCCCTGTTGTTGTTAAAATTCCAAGTTTCATATACCCACCCTCAGCAAAATCTCTCTCTTAATAATATCCCACATTATTAAGGAGGGTGGGGTGATCGGTCTCTTTGATAAACTGTGACAATCATCACCCTGTTGTGTACAAAATATGCAATAATTATTGACGTTTCAACTCCCCCCAATTATTGTAACGAATTATTGCTTTTTCAGGAACCAAAAAGGAAAAGATTGCGTCGGTTCGAGACGGACGCCGGTAATGCTGTTCTGAGCAAACGTATAGTCCTTATCCTGCCAAAGAGGGATGAAAGGTACATCTTTACCCAGTATGTCTTGAATTTCGGCAAATATGGCTTTGCGGGTTTCAGGGTTTGTTTCTTTGCGCTGCTTGTCGATCAGTTGATTTACTCGATCGCTATAATAAAACGATCCCTGACTTTGACTAGCACCCTTCGAGCAGCCCCCAGCCTCCGAACCTGTGGCACAATCTAAAAACGGCTGAATGTAATTGTCAGCGTCAAAAAAGTCGGCAGACCAATCCACTAAAACCGCTGGATAAATGCCCTTCTCTATGTTTTGAAACAAAGTCGGAGATTCCACGCTGTTAATTTCTACCTGCATTATCCCGTCCATTTTGAGTTTAGTTTGCGCCTCGATCGTACTCGCGACTAAAGCTCTTTTTCTTGAAGCCGAAGCATGCCAAATTTGCAGAACAAAAGGATTTGTGGCCGAGTATCCCGCTTTCGTTAAAAGTTCCTTGGCTTTGGCCGTGTTGGCGTCGCCGTACAGTTCTTTGAAAACCGGTTTTTGAACGTCCAAGGTTGTGGGAATCAGACTGTAAAGCGGTTGTGCTTGTCCCAGCAGTACGCGCTCGTTAATCAGCGGGCGATCCATCACTGCTGCGATGGCCTGTCTCACTTCTAACTTGTCCAGCGGTTTAGACTGCATATTCAGCGTCATGTAATTAACCGTACTGCTTTCCCCCGCGATTTCCTGCCATTTCCCTTTTTTTGCTCCCTCATCCAAGCTACGAACTTGGTCTGCATCCAGAGACAAATAAGCCACATCAACAGCACCAGTCTGAAAAGTATTGAACAAATTTGACGAACTAGAAAGCAGCAAAATGTCAATTCCTTGATTAACCGGCTTTTCCCCCCAATACTTGTCAAACACGTCAAACTTGAGAGAATCGCTGCCGTACTTCGCCAGCTTGTAACGTCCAGTTCCCACAAAGGTATCGGGTTTAAATTTACCCGGCCCAATCTCGTAAGCTTTTGGAGAAACTGCACACATACCCGAAAATGTCAACAGGGAAGGAAAAGCAGCAAAAGGCTTTTTGAGTTTAAAAGTTAATTCGTATTCGCCCGTCGCTTTCACGGATTCTACTGCATCGCTCAACAACAAAGCCGGACTGCCGCCATTTTGGATAAACCGTTGCAAGGAAAATTCCATTGCGGCGGCGTTAAACGGTGTGTCGTCGTGAAAAATAACGCCTTGACGCAAGGGGATTGTATATGTCAATCCGTCTTGGCTAACTTTTGGCATCGCTGTCGCTAAGTGGGGGATTAACTCTGTAGTTCCCGACTTGTAGGCGTAGAGAGTGTCGCCCAAATTGCGTAGCAATTGTCCAGATAAGGTTTCGTAACCGTCCGCAGGGTCGATCGTCCGCAATTTCAAAGTTGTGCCAATAGTAACGCGGTTATTAGCATTTTCGCCGCTCGCAGTGACCGATGGACGTGTTCTTTGTCCACAACTTGCAGTTAACAAGCAGCACAGAAAGAACAGAGCTATCGCTTTAATCACTGAAGGTTTTATATGTATTCTAGGCTGCTGCTTGTTAATTATCATCGTCTTTTTTTGACACTCCAAATTACTGATTATATTATCAGGACTTACGCACTGTTAGACTAGAAACCGGATTTATTGGTAGATTCTCCTCTAATACAAATATCCCTGCCTAACCTGAGCAACTTAAAAGCTTGGTGATGTTCGATCGGTTTGAACTCCTTCGGCTCAATTTTTATAGCTTGCTGGGCCATGAGTATTTTTGCTAAGAAGTGCGACGATCGTTTTAATTAATTTATCCGGTTCGATCGGCTTTGCCAGATGTCGGTGAAATCCAGCTTGCAAAGCTTGCTGTTGATTAACCTCGCCCGCATAGGCAGTCAGGGCGATCGCGGGAATCAGCCCTCCCCGTTCTGGCGGCAGGGATCGCACTTGCCGCAACAGCATATAGCCATCCATCCCCGGCATTCCAATGTCGCTCACCAGGACATCTGGGTGGAAATTAGTCAACGCTGTGAGGGCTTCTTGAGCGCCAGCAACAGTCAGTACCTCTGCACCTGAATCTTCTAGCAAAAAGGAAATCAACTCTCGCATATCCGGCTCATCATCTACCACAAGTATCCGCATCCCGGATAACGGTTCCTCCGCAGTCGATCGTTCCGAAAGTCCTGCCAGAGAGTTTTCTTGTCTTACCTTCGGTGATAGGGGCAGTCTTACGGTAAAGGTAGCTCCTAACCCTTCACCGGGACTCTCTGCCCCAACGGTGCCACCGTGCAGTTCGACTAGATGCCGCACGATCGCCAGCCCCAATCCCAAGCCACCAAACTTGCGGGTTGTAGCGCCATCTTTTTGGCGGAAGTAGTCAAACACGTAGGGTAAAAACTCCGGTGCGATGCCAATCCCTGTATCCGCCACCGTAATTTGAGCCTGATTGCCAACACGAGTCAAATTCACCTCAACGCGCCCCCCGGCTGAAGTAAATTTGACCGCATTGGAAACAAGATTCCAGACAATCTGCTGCAAACGGCCCGAATCCCCCAAAATTTGTCCAATCTGAGGCTCTAACACAGTCCGAATATCAATGGATTTGGCAACAGCCGCCAAATTGACAGTTTCGATCGCCGATTCCACAGTTAAAGCTAAATCGACTGGACGAATATTCAGACTAAGCTTGCCTTGGAGAATTTTCGAGACATCAAGCAAATCTTCAATCAATTCAGTTTGCAGCTTGGCATTGCGTTCGATCGTCGCTAACGCCTGTGCAGTTTTGGCCGCATCCAGCTTGCCAGTTTGCAGCAGCTTTGACCACCCCAGGATGGGATTGAGGGGCGATCGCAACTCATGGGATAGTACCGCTAAAAACTCATCCTTGATCCGATTTGCCTGTTTTAGCTGTTCCGCTTGCTGCTGGAGTGAATCGTTCAGGTTTGCCCGTTCCAGAGCGATCGCGATCTGGTCACAAGTAGATCCCAGCATCTCGATTTCTGCAGCCGTGAAGTCCGTCCGAGTCAGACTGGCAAAGGAGAGCGTCCCTAATAACCGCCCTTGAGCAATTAACGGTTGACCCACGTAAGCCGTCATGCCCAGTTCAGAGACGGCTTTAGCATTCGGATGAGTGGAAAGTTCGACTTGATTCAAGACAAGTTGCTGCTGCGTTTGGGCAACCAGTCCACAGAGATATTCCCCTAAATCGATCCATGCGATCGCCTGCGCCCTTTCTTCAGAGATGCCATCATAGTTTGTCAAATGCAGCATCCGGCGGTTGTCTTTTTCTTCCACCATGAAGTTGTAGTAAGAGTGCAGATCGAGTTGCACTGCAAGTTTGCGGAATAGCGTGTCCATCAAAGCCAGAGGCTGTTCTGTCTGCATCAGATCGCGGGTAGTTTCATACAGAAATTGCAGTCGCTCACTTGCTTGCCGTTGTGCAGTCTTGTCCTGCATGATTTTGACAAATCCCTGCGGACAATCCGCTTCATTAAGCAGGGGCATCATCAATCCACTGGCCCAAAAGCGATTCCCATCTTTGCGGACGTGCCAGCGTTCGTCTTCGGCCCGTCCTTGCAGTAGAGCCGTTTGCCTCTGGTACTCGGCTTGTCCTTGTTCGTTATCTTCGGGTGTGAAGATCATCCGACTCGGGCAACCAATTGCTTCTGTCTCGGTATAGCCCAACAACCTTTCTGCCCCTGAGTTCCAACTGGCAATGATGCCGTTAAGGTCGAGGGTGAAGATGGCATAATCTTTGGCGCTTTCAATGATCAGACGGAGGCGGGATTCACTCTCGCGCAGGGCTTCCTCAGCTTGTTTGTGGTCTTCAATATCAACACAGGAGCCGATGTAGCCCAAGAACTCACCGTCCAATCCGTAGCGAGGAACAGCTTCATCCATAATCCAACGGTATATGCCATCACAGCGTTTCAAGCGATAGTCCATCTTGAACGGTTGACGGGCATCAAAGGCAGTCACATAGGTGTCTAAACAGCGCTCAAAGTCGTCGGGGTGGACTCCTTCTGTCCAACCATTGCCCCTTTCTTGCTCGATCGTCCGTCCCGTAAAGTTTAGCCACGGGAGGTTGAAGTAATAACAGAGTTTATCGGTGTCCGACATCCAAATCAGCACAGGGGCGGCATCTGCCATCACCCGGAACCGTGCCTCACTCTCCCGTAGTGTGGCTTCGGCTTGTTTGCCATCGGTGATATCGTTGACCAGTGCTACAAACCCTTCAACTTTTCCCTGGCTATTGAAGCGGGGAACATAGGTCGCATTGATATAACGGGTTCCACCATCTTTGTAGGTAACTTGGGTTTCAAAGGTCACTTCTTCTCCTGCCAAGACTTGCTCAACATAAGGACGAATCGCTTCATACCCCGTTTCGCCTAAAACCTCTCGGAGATGCTTGCCGTAGATTTCTTTTGCCTCAGATCCAAACCATTCTTCATATGCTCGATTGTGGAAGCGGTAGCGTTGGTCTGAGTCTACAAAGCAAATCAAGGCAGGCACGGCATTGGTGACTAAACGAAGTTCTGCTTCTCGTTGTTGCAATACCTCCTCGGCGAGTTTTCGATCTGTGACATTTCGGAAATAAATCGTCATCCCGTTCGCGGCAGGGTAAGTGCGAACGTCATACCAACGATCGTGATCGGGATAAAACGCCGTGACTGACAAAGCCACGCGCTCGTTTGCCACTCGCCGATAAACCCGCTCAAACTCGCTGCCATTGAACCCAGGCAATTCTCCCCACAAATTCTTCCCAATCAGCTCGCCTGCCGTGCGGTCTAGCAGAATTTCCGCTGACCGATTCACGTAAGTGAAACGCCAATTCTCATCAAGGGAAAAGAATCCATCATCAATGCTCTCTAGAATGTTGCGACTCTGCTCTTCGCTTTGACGCAACGCTTCTTCGGCTTGTTTACGATCGCTGATGTCGATTAATACGCCGCGCGTCGAAATTATGATGCCATCAGCGTTATAGGCGCAATCGCCCTTTGCCAAAATCCAACGAACAGTGCCATCTGCCCACAGCGTCCGATACTCAATTTCAGTATGCGGTTGATTCGCTTTTAGCTGTGTGAGCGCGCTGTGAACGAATGGGCGATCGTCGTGATGCACGGCTGCTAAAAACACCTTCATGGACATTGCCTGATCCACGGGTAAACCAAACATCCCTTTGGCTATGTCCGTCAAACTCACCGTGTCAGTTTCCATATCCCAATACCACAAACCCAAATTGCCGCCTTCGGAAGCCAGTCGGAACTGTTCTTCGCTCTCGCGCAACGCCTGGAACGATCGATCGCGCTCGAAGACGATGCTGGCAACTTTGGTGCCGAACTCGGCGAGTTTCTGTTCCCAATCAGTCGGCATCCGCGCCTCGCTAAAGCACAGCATCAGCGACCCCAGAGGTAGATTGTCGTGACTGAACACGGGCTGAGAATGACACGCTAGAATGCCATGAGCCACGCATAAATTTCGCCATGCTTGCGACCAGCGATCGTCGTTGGCAATGTCGGCGCAGGTCACGGGCTGACCGCTATACACTGCTTCGCCGCAGGTTCCAATGCACAAATCGTTAATCGGAGCATCTTGGAGTCCTTCACCAAAAGACCCTGGAAAGTCTGGAGTAATGGATCTCTTAAACGTCAGCCGCTGAGCATCGGCTAGCAGGAAGCAGGCGCGGGTACCCGGATTCAGCCTGGATACTGAGTCACACACGGCTGCCAGACAGTCGTCTAGTGGCTGTCCGAATGCGATCGACTCCAGCAGCCGTTTCTGCTCGATTAGGATGAGTTCGGCCTGTTTGCGATCGGTAATGTCGGCAAGCAAAACGGTCAGTCCACTGGGCGAAGGGTAAATTCGATGGTCGTGCCAACCGTTCCAAGGTGAGTAGAGATAATCAAACTGGAGCGGCGTTTGTTCGCGCATTGCCCGATGAAACTGCACGTAAGCATCGGTGTCAACGGCAGCCGGAAATAGCTCCCAAACGTTCTGACCCAGAATCGCTGACCGCGGCATTCCAACCATTTCACAGTAGCGATCGTTGGCATAGGTGTAGCGCCAATCGCGATCGAGGATGTAAAACCCATCGTTGATGCTAGAAAGTACCGTTTCTAGCTGTTCTTTTGCCTCCGTCGCCGCAGTTTGTGCTACTTGGCCGCGAACTAGGGCTTTTTGTTCTAGCGACCTTGACTCCTGTAAAGTTTGCAAGGCTGCTTTCGCGTTTTTTATAGCAGTGCGCCACGATAGATTGAGTGAAGCGCTCAATCCTGCGGCGATCGAAAACATACCCAGCCGAACAATTGTCTCTACATTAACTATCTGTAAGGAATAGAACGGCTCAATAAAAAAATAGTTGATTGCCAGCGTGGATAAAATTGTTGCCAGAAACCCAGCCCCGAAACTTCCATACCAGGCACTCACCATCACCGCGATGAAAAACAGGGGCGTCGTGGTTGGGTAGAGCCACGGTAAAAGCGATCGGGTTAGCGCCAGTGCCACAGCCACGGAGAGGGTCGCCACACCATAGGGAAGTAGTCGAATATCTCTGAAAATGCTGTTGATTCCCTCTAAACTCACCGTTTGTACTCCTTATCCGAAAAATATCTTGCTCGCAGCGCCTTACTGCATTCGCGAAGCGTTGCATCTGGCGAATTATCAACTCATCCAGCAATATCTAAATTTGCTTGACTGCCAACCCAGAAGGCGTAGCGTGTCCATTTTCCCAACGATTAATCGTGGCAAAGGTCATCCGTTCTAAAAAACTTACCCATAGCTACCCAAATCTTGACATAGCTAGACATGAGTGCTTGTGGTGTTAACTTCCTGTTTCACAGTAGCGACAACATGACTGCTGTCGGGTTTGTCTACTCCGCAGGCTGACACGGTGGAACTCACCGCCAATTCTGAACGTTCTGGAATAAATATTCCTTCAAACCAACGTTCTATATTTTTCGACGCATTCAAGTCACGGTCTTGAATATTTCCACAACTGGGACATTCAAAGGCTCGGACTCTTAATGGCATTTTATGCCGATGATTACAGCAATTTGAACAGATTTGACTGCTAGGAAAGAATCGATCTATGAGCGTCAATTTTGAGTTAAACTTTTCGGTTTTATATTCAAGTTGACGCTTGAATTCGTACATGGCGCAGTCGGCGATTGCACCAGCTAACTTGTGGTTCTTCAAAAAGGCCTTAACATTCAAATCTTCAATCTTCACCTCACTGTGGTTTTTGGCGAGGTAAGTTGTTAGCTTATGAATAGCATCTTTTCGGATGTTTGACACTTTTAGGTGCAGCTTGGCTAGTTTAGCGATTGCCTTTTTGCGGTTGTTAGACCCTTTGACTCGCGCACAGACACGCCGTTGCAGACGTTTCATTTTACGGTTCATCCGACGATAGGCTTTAGGGTTGGCAAAGACTTCGCCGTTAGAACAAACAGCTAGCTGCTTGATGCCGATATCAACTCCGACAGTAGGACGGTCACGTAGAGTTGCGGGCTGCTCAATTTCGTATTTAAAAGCAATGAACCATCTGTCAGCTTTTCGACTGATTACGCAGTTGTGAACTGCCGTAATTGGTAATGGTTCGTGCAGCCTAACCCAGCCAATCTTAGGTAACTTGACACGCTTGCCGTCGTTATTAATTCCTGGCTTTGCTTTGGTTCCTTGTTCTAGGTAGAAGGAGTCCCCCGATACACCTTTCTTTTTGAATCTAGGTTGTTTAGATACCTTTTTGAAGCATCTATCCCAAGCTGTTATCAATTCAGTTAGAGCCTGTTGTGGGCTTGCTTTGGAAGATTCGTAATACCAGGGATGCTCATGTTTGACTTCTGCCACTAAACGCTTGTGTAGATCAATTGCAGAAGGGATCTTAATAGTTTTATCCGTCTTCCTGAGTGTCAATGTTTCAAGGATGATTGAATTTGCCCAGTTGTAAGCGTGTCTTGCTACTCCGCAATGCTGCCGAAATCTAGTCACCTGTTTGTTATTAGGTTTTAATTCCGTCTTGAAACTAAGTAACATTTGCTTTTACCTCATTTCTGCCTTACTCTTATTGTATGCGGAATTAATACGGAACAAGAAAATGCCTAGAAAAAAGATTTACAGCGAGCCTAAGCGTAAGGTCAACCTCAGCCTAACCGAGACTGCTACTAAGTGGCTAGAGGAAAAACGAGTTCAGCTTACCGCAAGCAGTCTTAGTGACGTTATCGAGAGACTTGCTAGAGAGTTACCCAACAATTCCATCAATGGGTAACTTTGTCCAAGAATCACGTTACAGCTTTAAACCCTAATTCATCCGCCAACTTTTTCTGATACAGCTTCAGCCCTTGCGGCCGTTCTCGCACCAAATTACCGATCGCTGGTTTTGGAGCCCTAAGCCGTTCTATTTTGAGAAGCCTCAGAAGTAACAGGTATAAAGCTATTTATATTTTACACCTTTGACAGATGCTAGGGGTCAGTCATCTCTCTCAAGATATATAGCCATCCTTACAGGAGTCGTAAATTTTTTACCCCACCCCAACCTTCCCCGAACCCGCTCTGAGAAAGTAAGAAATTCACAAATGATGCGAGGATGTCTATATGAAGTCAATCTTAAATCTAAAATAGACTAAGTTGCTTTAAATTCCTTTGAGGAGCGATCGCCAATCCCGACAGCGTTTCAGGTAAATGCGAGCTACCTGATCGCTCGGATTTGTTCGCAAACACTCTTCAAATAATTTTCCCGCTTCTCGGAAGTCCTTGCGATCGCACAGTAACATAGCTTCATTATATACAGACAAATTTGCTAGCTTTGCCGACAGAATTTCCGGCGGATCTGCATCAAATACCTCATAGACTACGACATATTGAGATTTTCCTTTAACCTGTACTTTATCCACAATCCTAATAGCATAATCGTTCGGATTTCGCAACCTTTCTAAAGTTTGCTGAGAAATTAACAGAGGTACGCCGTAATCTTTTGTCAATCCTTCAATGCGAGATGCTAAATTAACAGCATCGCTAATCACAGTGCTGTCCATTCGGCTTTTCCCCCCGACTGTCCCCAGCATCAAAGAACCCGAATTGATGCCAATGCCAATTCGGATCGGGACGTAGCCGACCTCTAGACGGTATTCGTTGTAATTTTTGAGGGTATTTAGCATTGCAATACCCGCTTTCACTGCATCATCTGCAAAGTCACTAAACAAAGCCATAATTGCATCGCCGATGTATTTGTCAATAAACCCGTTATTGCTAGTAATGGCAGGCTCCATCCGCGAAAGGTAAGCATTGATAAATTTAAAATTTTCTTGGGGAGTCATAGTTTCGGAAAGCGTCGTGAAATCGCGAATATCCGAAAATAGCACCGACATTTCCTGCTGTACTTGGTCGCCTAAATGGACATCTATAATACTTTCATATCCCAACAAATTGAGAAATTGGTGCGGCACAAATCTACCGTAGGCATCAGTTAAGTCTGATTCGGCATCCAGGGATTTTTCTAAATTTTTGTTGAGGTAAAATAATTCCTTAATAAATAACTGGCGATCGGCTTCAGCTTCTTTGCGTTCCGTGACATCTTGAAAAACTGCGATCGCAAAAGCAACTTTGCCACCATCGTCAAAAATTGGCCTTCCCCAAATTTCTAGGGGAACTTTCTTGTCGGTTCGATGAATTTCCAGATCGTCAGCAGTCGCGCTTTCGCCCCTCAAAGCTCGGACGAGCGGCAAATTCTCGAAAGGATAAATTGTCTCAGTTCCCGCCATATAAATTTGATAACTTTCTGACAAATCCTCAACTGAATTTAAGGGCAAAACTCCTTGACCGAGCAACTCGTGTCCGGCGTGATTTACGTAGTAAGGTTTGCCTTGAGAATCGAGCACTACCACGCCTACCGGAATCGCTTCTAGAAATTGAGCCAGCTTGATTTCGCCTTCGCGCACGGCCTCGAATGCGCGATATCGCAACTCAGTTTCTACCGTATCGGAATGTTCAGCAGTAGTTTCCAGCAAGATTTCCAGATCGGCTTTTTCCTCCTTCAAGTCTTCCACTTGCTGGCGCAATCTTTCTATCTCTAAAAGTAGCTGTTCTCTAGATGGTTGTTCTTGCAGCATAACTCTAGAATTTGCGCCTCGACTAACAAAAAATTGCTCAATAGCTCGCACCCAAAAAGTAAGCGTGTTTCTATAGAAATTCCAACTCTAAACCAGGCATCAGGCGCTGGAAATTCCTCAAAGATTTACCTTGCCAAGCTATGCTTTGAGAGCCTTGCACCGCCATTTGCACCCTGGCTGTTTTGCGGATCTCGATAATAAACTTCGATAGCATATTGATGCCAGAACTGTTCAAAAATTCTAACTGCTGCAAATTGAGGGTAATTTTCGTCGGTTCCAAGTCGGCAACCTGGGCCAGCAACTGCGCTATCGGCGCGTACTCTGCAGGCCCGCTCAGCCTTAGAGATCCAATCAAACTCACGGTTGCCGTTGCTGGATCGTAACAGATCTGGTAATCTTCTGTATTAATTTCCATAGCCACAAAAAAAAGTCCCTTAAATATTATCGATCGCTAGCGTTGCTTATCAAAGAAATGGGTCTAAAATCCCGTCGTTCTACGAGGGCTTTGAGCTATAATAGAGAACTCTACAGGCTCAAGACGCGTTGAAATAGCGACGATGAGAGCGCACCTAGACAGTTTGGAGGGGCAATGCTTAACTGCAACCCTGAAGACACCAAGCTTTTTGCTTGAGTAAAACGAAACATAGTCGCCTAGCGGGCATTGGGAGACTCTAAACGGACGTGGAGCGACGGTAAGACTACTTTGGTAGCGCGTTGCTGTGAAGCGTTAAGGAATCCTCGCTCCTTTAGCACGAGGAGGTATGTCAAACTGTTAATTGCACCATCGTTGTCACCGCAATTACTTCCGGGTCTTTGTGCACGGTCTGGAATTTCCAGCCAAGTTTGGCGGTATAATCGGTGAGCATGGTCAACAAACCCAATCCAGAATTGGTACAGTTGTCGTCAGCAGCATTTTTTTCCAACCGCTGAAGGTAAAGTTCGCTTGGCTCCGAGGCCAGCAACTCCTGAATATAAGCCTGAAACTTGTCCACAGCTTGCGGAGAGATGCTGTTAGCCACTGAGACAATCACTCCGTCGCTCTCTAATTGCAGTTTAATATCGATCGGGTAGTCCGAGGTTTCATCATTAAACTTCATGGCATTTTCCAATAACTCGTTGGCAATGTAACTAACAGCACTTTTTATTTCAGCTTGTCTTTCAATTGTCGAGGGTTCATCTTGGTTGCCCGGAAAAAAAGTCGTCAGGTAGTCAGCCAGAAAATCCGCCGACAAACCGTTGTTCCGCCACCGCTGCTTGAGAGGAACCGAACTCGGAGAAAATCCAATTATTAAGTATTCTTGGCTACCTGCCTGCTCGATAAAATCGCCTAAAATCTGAATCATATCAATGTGAGAGCTAAAGTTTGAGATGAGGGGCATCACTGAATATATTTTAAACTTTAGAAGGGATATCCAAGTAGTTATTTTTGTTTGAGTACCAGCAATGTGATGTCATCAAAAACTTTTTGTTCGCCGATGTGCGATCGCACGTCCTTAATTACAGCGTGCCTGATTTCGGCAGCCGAACGCTGCCAATTAATCTCTATTACCTCAATTAGCCTATCTAAACCATAAAGCACTTTATCCATATTTTTAGCTTCCGTAATCCCGTCAGTGTACAGCACAACCACATCTCCTGAATGCAAATGCACAATTTTCTCAGCAACAAATTCAGCAATATCTACATCCAGCCCGATCGGGAAACCCAAATCGATTGTATCAAACCGCTCGACAGAACCGTTACACCGCACAACAATCATTTCTTCGTGCTGGCCGCTCAGCTTCAGCATCCCCTCCTCATAGTCTAGCAAAGCAAGGCTGGCGTTTTTATCGCATTTCATCCGCTGCACGTTATCGTAAATTACACTGTTAATAGCACTTAAAAATCTTACTGGGTCTGGTTCATTGTAGGCGAGCAAGGTTCGCACTGCCGTTTGAACCATAATCATTAAAACGCCGCTCTCCAATCCGTGTCCCGTCACATCCCCAATGCCGATTTTTACTCTACCTTTGTGCTGGAGTACGTCGTAATAGTCGCCGCCTACTTCCTCAGCAGCTTCCATAAAGCCCGCAATATCTAAGCCGATAACTTCGTTGAGCTCTCGGTCTTTGGGCAGCAGCATCTGCTGAATCTTGCGAGTAACGTCTAGTTCGGCGCTCATTCGCATATTTTCAGCTTTTAGGCGATCGTTGAGAACAGTAATTTTGTGATTTGCACCAACTAGGGCATCGGCAATCTTGTTAAACGCACCCACAACTTGCCCGAGTTCATCTCTGTTATCCAAAATAATTTTGTGGTCAAGATTGCCGCTTGCCATCTTTTTTGCAGCTTCGTCAAGGACAAATACAGTTTGCATAACGCTTCGGTAAAAACTTACAAATAAATAAATAACTATGGCTAAGGTTATTAACACAACAATAGAAATTATGCGTTTCTTGGCAACAAAACTATCAATGCGTTTTTGCAGGAGAAAGTCTAATTCCTTGATAGTTTCGTCCCACAGTTCAAAACTCGAATTCATAACTCTATCGCTGCCATCGAGATAGACATAATATTCCACTAAGGCGGTGGGATAAATCAGTTTATCTATTTGCCCAGTTAGCTGCTCTACTACGGAGTTGAATTTGGTCACATCCTCGCTTAATTTCGGTCGCAGATTCCCCTGAGGATTATTGCTAGCTCCTACCTCCATATTGATTGCTAAATCCTGATTAAGTTCTCTCAACTTGCCTGCCCAAGTAATCAGTTTCGCTCTTTCTTTAGGTGTGGCATAGGAACGCAAGCTGTTTTTTTGAGAAATAAGCCTAATCTCTGACAAGATTTTTTGGATTTCTGGAATCTTCAGTAAGGTAGCATCCATCAGATAATAGGTATCTAGATCGGGGTCTAAAATTAGATTAGAAGTATCGCCGACGTGAGCGCTCAGTCTATTAATGTCGGCAGCTAAACGTTGATATACCAAATCGCAAGTTTCTACACTCCACTGGCTGCGGCGAAGTTTGAAGTTTTGCCAATCTTGATAAAGATTATTAAATTTTTCACTGGACATTAATATGTTTCCAAGCTGGCGATCTGTATTAGCCAGGGATTGAAAGTTCGCGTCCATCTTAGCTTCTAAATCGGCTCTCGTATCTGGCAGGCTTAAATTTGTATTTAAAGGCTGATAATTTAAGAGTTGCAGTTGAGGTATGTATTCCCTCAACTGGCGCAGTGGGCGCAGGTATTGATTACCGTAGATTTCTTTTTGGGAAAAATCAACCCTGCTGTTAATTTCGGAAATCAGCAGGTACATGACCAAGGTTAACGGTATTGCAAATAGAAAACCGATTAAGGTAAATTTTTGAGGATAGCTCAGCCGATTCATTAAATGGATTCCCAGAGATTTTCTGTTCATAATCGATAGATTTCAACAATATTCTACTAAAAAAGTAGCGATCGCTACTTTTTTAGTAGTTTCGGGGACGATCGCTCTAGAAAACCACAACGCTAATATAATTAATCAGCGATAGCTGATTTAATTTCTAATGCGTTTTCGTCCTGTTGCAACCCAATTTGAGGCATCCCTGTGATATCCTTGGCTCAGCTCGCTTCCCCCAGTCTAAAACACGTTTAGCAGTTTTGGGACGCAGAATAGTAATTTGTACTGAGATTCGGGCGCAAGATGAGAGGCTTTTAAGAATATTTACTTAAGCATAAATTTTTCTTAATACCCGGAGACAAAAAGTAAAAATTAAGTAATAACTGGGTAGTGCAAGTTTCCTGAAACACAACAGCCGGCAGCGAGTAGGAAATACTTGCGCCGCACGCACCAGCAGTCAAGTCGGTTCTGCACAAAGGAACCAATAGCACCAGCAATAGTGTCTAAATCAGTATCTGCAGTTGAGTGTTCAGGAGCGATCGCGCATTGTGTAAAGTGAGGCAGAGGGCGTATGATGAAAAGAATCTCCACAAATAAATTTCAAAAAAATAAAAACCGAGACCAAAAGCAGCCCAATCCTGTAATCTTGGCTTTGGTGCTGACAGGAATTCTGGTATGGGAAATGTATCCGGCGCTAAGACACACCGCAGCAGCTAACGCGGGCGCTCTCAAAGATTCCCTTGCCCAGTTGGAAAGGCAACCGCCGCAAACCGCGCAGCAATTTTCCTCAGCCGCGGTGCCCCAAAAAATCAGCTATTCGGTATTGGCACTAAATACTCTAATTTCCGAACCGGGAAATTTGGCGGAGACGACTCCCCCAAATCCCCCGAACAAATTGCCCGCAACCGTAGCAGCAGCAGTTCGCCGAGAGTTGTCGGACTCCACTGGCATTGCTGCTGACAAGTTGAAAGTAACGGAATCGAGCGGACAAAGTTGGCCGAATACTTGTTTAGGACTCTCGAAAGCGGATGAAATTTGCGGTCAAATGATTGTCGAAGGTTGGCGGGTTGTGGTTTCTGATGGTAGGCAAACTTGGGTTTACCGTACTAATGCTAGGGGAAATATCTTGCGTTTGGAAAAAAAGTTAGCTAGGTAAATGTACCCTGTGAAATGAAATATAAGTTTCCTTTTGGAACAGGCAAGATGCCTGTTCCACAAAGAGTGAATTTTTTTGGGGGTGGGGATCACAAACAGGTAAGATGCCTGTTCCACACAGAGTGAATTTTCTTGTGGGAGGTTTCTTGTCGGCTTCTGGGAACAGGCAAGATGCCTGTTCCACAAAGAGTGAGTTTTTTTGTGGGTGGTTTGTTGTGGGGAGTAGGGGTTGGGCTTCTAGCCCGCCCCTTGCTTTAATTTGGGAGTTGGTTTCTTTCTATGATGCCGCCGCCCAATAGCACATCGCCGTCATACCAGACAGCCGCTTGTCCGGGAGTAATACTCAACTGCGGTTCGTCAAAAATTAACTTAACTCTCGTACCGCCGGCTTTTTCCTCTGCTTGGGAGGATTCTACAGGAATAATTGTAGCCGGGACGGGTTGCGATCGATATCGAATCTGTACCTGAGCCCGAATCGGAGCCATTGGTGCAGCCACAGAAACCCAATTCACTTTCTGGACTGTACATTCAGATTCTACTGCCAACTGTCGATCGCCCACAACTACCCGATTGCCAGCAGCATCGAGTTCAATCACGTACAGCGGTTCCGGTGCAGCAATCCCCAGTCCCTTCCGCTGGCCGATGGTGTAGTGGTGAACGCCGTCGTGCTGTCCGAGCACCCGCCCTGACTTGTCCACAATGTCACCCTTTTGCGGCGCAATGTACTTATCCAGAAAAGCCCGCATCGAACCGTTACTTTCCACCAAGCACAAATCCTGACTTTCCGGCTTATCAGCAGTTGTCAAGCCAAATTCCGCCGCAATTCTGCGAGTTTCTGTCTTGGTAATTTCCCCCAAAGGAAACTCCGTACCTGCCAACAAATCCTGTGTTAAATCATACAGGAAATAAGACTGATCTTTTGCAGGGTCGATCGCCCGCAGCAACTGATAGCGACCAGTAGCAGCATCGTAAGTAATCCGAGCGTAGTGGCCTGTAGCGATTTTTTCAATTCCGAGTTCTTCGCGAGCATACTTAAGCATTGGCCCGAACTTCACAGTTTTATTGCACTGCGAACAAGGCAGAGGCGTAATTCCTGCACTGTAACCCTCCACCAAATAATCCACAATACTTGCCTGAAAGACCTCGCGGCTGTCAACAATGTGGTGGGGAACGCCCAAATCTTCGCAAATTTTAGCGGCATCGACCATTCCCTCAGAGCAGCACTGGCCTTTGCCCTTCATCAACCACAGCGTTAAACCCACCACTTCATATCCTTGATGGTGTAAAATTGCGGCTGCTGCGGAACTATCGACCCCGCCGGAGAGGCCTACAACAATCTTGTTCATGGTTGGGGAGAAATTGCTATTTTACTGTTACTTTGTTCGATCGAGCTAATTTATTATACCACAAGTATACTACAACTTGCCACTGCTGCTGTTAGCTGAAATTTTAGCACTAATATGACTATTCAAAAATTTGTTGTCACCGCCGACCAAATGCGGCAAATAGAAACGAGAATCTTTGCTGCTGGAATGCCAGTCGCAGCTTTAATGGAAAAAGTCGCGGGACTGATTGCTAGACGCATTCAGGAGCTTTTGAAAGCGGAAGGAAGTTTGGCAACTAGCAGTGTACGGGATTTAACGGATAGAAGGAAAAGGGAAGAAGGGAAAAATCTTGTTAATTCTCAATTGCCAGTTATCGGCGTATTGGTTGGGCCGGGACACAACGGCGGCGATGCTTTGGTTGTTGCCCGCGAATTGCACTTTCAAGGGTTCCAAGTAGTTATTTACTGCCCGTTTTCTAAACTTAAAGAACTCACGACAAGTCACGCTGATTATGCGCGTTCTTTAAATATTCCATTTGTTGATAAAATTGAACTGCTGACAAACTGCGACTTGCTCGTAGATGGTTTATTTGGATTTGGATTAGAACGAGAAATTACTAATTCCACAGCCGCCGCTATTGACGAAATAAATAATTTAAATATCCCCCTTTTAAGTATAGACATTCCATCGGGAATTCATACTGATACCGGAGAAGTTTTGGGAACGGCAATTAGGGCAAAACATACATTATGTTTGGGTTTGTGGAAAAGGGCATTTCTGCAAGATAGAGCGTTAGAATATATCGGAAGTTCCGAATTAATTGATTTTGATATTCCCGCACCAGATATTGCAGCAATATTGGGCGAAACGCCAGCAATACAACGCATTACAAAAGCATCGGCAACTCAGAATTTGCCGTTACCCCGATCGCCAATTTCGCACAAATACACCAATGGTCACTTACTAATTATTGCAGGTTCCCGCCGCTACAGCGGAGCCGCAATTTTGGCAGCATTGGGAGCAAGAGCTAGCGGCATCGGAATGCTGTCAATTGCTGTTCCTGAGTCGATTAAATCCATGTTGAGCAGCCAGTTACCAGAGGCATTAGTTATAGGATGTCCCGAAACCCAAAGCGGTGCAATTAGCCAATTGCCAATAGCAATTGATTTGGACACCTATGATGCGATCGCCGCAGGGCCAGGTCTGACATTGGAAGCGGCAATAGCTGTAGAATCTGTACTGGAGAGCGATCGACCTCTGGTGTTAGATGCTGACGGTTTAAATATCCTCGCTCAACTCGGCACAGTCCCGATTTTGTCCGAACGCTCAGCCCTCACAATTATCACGCCTCATCCGGGGGAATTCAAGCGTTTATTTCCCGAATTAGCCGAGCAAACCGGCGACGATCGAATTGCCGCAACTCAAGCAGCGGCTCAGCTTTGCGGCGCAACAATATTGCTCAAAGGAGCCAGAGTTTGCATAAGTTGGAAGGATGAGGGCGATTCCCTACCGGATAGCTACGCTTCACGTACCATCACCTACCTCAATCCCGAAAGCACCCCAGCCCTCGCCAGAGGCGGCAGCGGCGACGTTCTCACAGGCTTGTTAGGGGGACTATTAGCAAGTGCGATCGCCCACAAATCCCCCCCCCAATCAGTTGCTGCAACAGCAGCTTGGTGGCACGCTCAAGCCGGAATCATGGCCGCCAAAGAACGGACGGAATTAGGAGTAGATGCCTTTACTTTGACACAGTATTTAATTCCAGCTTTGCGAGAGTTTGCTGAGTAAACAATCAACATCAGTTGGTAGGGTGTGTACCGCGCACCTTTGCATTTTGTAGGGTGTGCACCGCGCACCTTAGCCCTTGGTTTGTATTGACAACGGAAGTCCTCATAAAAACATTACAACTTGCATTCCTTACGACAAACCAACGGGTAACTCAAACGAGTGACACTCACAGGAGTGACACTCCAAAAAGTGACTGTGCATCCACAAATCCCACCAGTTATACCTGAAATATCAAAGACAAAAACTTAAATGTTGAGAGGAACCACATTATGTACACCGAAGAAAGAAGCTTGAACAATGAAACTATGGCTCTCGTCGCCGATACTACTGCTCAATCAACTCTTGCATTTGCTGCAACCACTGGAGTAAACAAACCGACTTTGCAAAGGGGTTCAACAGGTCAAGCTGTCAAGGAACTACAACAGCTTCTATATCATTGGGGTTATTATTTCGGCGCCATTGACGGTATCTTCGGCGTCCAAGTTCAAAACGGGGTCATAGGCTATCAACACCGCGTCTTTTTAAAAGAAGATGGGATTGTCGGCCCTATCACTTGGGAAGCACTATACTCTGGTGCACCTGTGAATATGCCGATCGTCATGAAGGGCAGTTCTGGTAATGCTGTTAAAATTGTTCAGAATGTCTTGAAAATCAATGGATACTATTTCGGCTTCATTGACGGATTATTCGGGCCGATGACAGATGTAGCAGTGCGACAATTGCAAATTAGCAAGGCTTTGCCGCAAGATGGAATTGTCGGCTACAGAACTTGGCACGCCCTCAGCAAGTTACCGCACTAATGATTGGTTGGATTAATATCAATTCCCGTTGCACTCCTGATAATTGTTGACTGTTGACTGTTGACTGTTTACTCGGTGTTGAAAAGCTGAATGGTTGAGTGTTGACTGTTTACTCGATTTTATTATTCGGATGCAACCGGAAACGATACCACTTTCAGTTATGGCAAAAAATCGGTAGCTCAATTAGGGATTTAGGCTTTGCCTAAGTCCCTAATTCTCGTTAAGCGGAATGCTGCGCGCGGGAAGGGCGATTCCCTGCGGGATAGCTTCGCTTCACGCAAATTCTGTTACCGTTCTCGGCGATGAAAAATATTCTCGACTTTTCCGTGTTTATTTGTTACTATATCTTAGGAAATTGGGAGTCACAATCCGGTTGATTTCCCTTCAGCTTTAGTTGTAAAGAGTTGCACTCAGAAAATTATTATTCCGATACTTACCTCAGAAGACTTACGCATGGGGGGCTTATTCCCGGTTTCTAGGAAAAATTCCAGGTTTAGTAACGAGAAATCTAGCAAGAAACCGGGTTTCTAAGCAAAGCGCGCACAAGTCCTAAATTAACCTTTGATGAACTTTTCTAATTTTTTAGCCATCTTCTCGACAATTCCCTCCGAAGTATCTCCCGCCGATGATTCAGCTTCAATACGCTTGACCACATCCTCTGGAAGATTGAGCAACTGTACTAATTTTTGATAAGCTGCGGCTTCCTCAGCGTTAATTTTTGGTTCATCGGGAGTGCGAGAACTAGATGAAATCACTTCATAGCCGAGTTGCAGGACTAATTCCTTTTCATCTTGAGTTTCTAGTTGGCCGATCAACTCGTCAAGGGGGATATTTTGCATGACGTAATCCCGCAGTTCTTGTTGCATTTGTTGTCCGTCGGTATCTGGGGAAAACAAACCGCAAAAGCGATCGAGCATTAAATTAACTTCTTCTGTCGCGAGTTGGCCGTCAGCCCATGCCATAGAGGCAACTATTCTCAGCAGATTCATTTGGCGGGGCGTAATTGATGGAGGAGGAGGGGTTTGCATAATCAAAATTGGTAATTGGGAGTATTAATTCCGGTGCAACCGGAATTATTGTTGACTGTTGACTGTTGACTGTTAGTCGAAAAACTGAATGATAGTTGAGTATTTACGGGTGATTCAATTTTACCAGGAGGATGCTAGCGGAATTGGGAATTGGGAATTGGGAATTGGGAATTGAGCTTAATTTCTTCTTGTCTTTTCTTTCCGGTTCCCCTTCCTTTATCTTACAATTTCGATAGAGGAACTCCCAGCCATCCAGTAAAGTTTTGTTTCTGAATAGCGGTGGGCTGTTCCACCGGCACGATCGAGTAACGCATCGGGCGCGGCGGGGCGAGAGTAACAGGACAAGTCCGCAGTTCGTCTTGGTGAAAAACTGTCACCGAGACGATATCCCCAGGCTTGAAATCTTTTAGTCTCTCGCCCGCTTGTTCTGAATTTACCCGAAAACCTTCGATCGCCAGCAACTCGTCTCCAGCATCAATTCCGGCCAATTGTGCCGGAGATCCTACTTCGACAAATTTAACCATTTCCCGCCCGTTTTCCGTTCCCAACGTCCAACCGATGCGAGGTGTTTCGCTAGTTTCACTTGCGGTGAGTTCCAGCCCGAAAGGTTGCAGATACTTGTTGTAAGGCAACTCTTCTGTGCCGTCTATATAGCGCGCAAAAAAGTCGCTCAAATCGATGCCGGCGACGGACTCGATCGCACTTTGCAACTCTTCGGGAGTAAAGCCTATTTCTGCTGGCAGCGAAGCAGAATTTAACTCTCCGTTTGAGGTTAAATGCGCCGATTTGCCGTCTGTTGCCGACTTCAGGTCAAAATCGTCGTTTTGGGCAAAATTAGCATTGCCAAACTGCTGCCACATCAAACGCATCACATCGTCGAGCGATCGCTCATTGCCGTGTTTGGCTCGAATCAACAAATCCAGCAAAAACGACACAACTTCCCCTTTCAAATAATAGGAAATCTGCGAGTTGTCGCTGTTAGCATCCCGGCGATAAAGTTTAATCCAAGCATCCCAGCTCGACTCGCTGAGAGGCTGCACGCTCCGCCCCGGAGTCGTCTGCAAGCGAGTAATTTCCTTAGCCATACCTTGGAAAAAACCTTTCACGCTGTAGATACCCGCTCGAAAAGGAATCACCAAATCGTAATAACTGGTAGTGCCTTCAGAGAACCATAAAGAAGGAGTGTAATTTTCTTTTTCGTAGTCAAATACTTCGAGAGCTTTCGGTCGAATGCGCTTGACATTCCACAGGTGAAAAAACTCGTGAGCTACCAACTGAATAAAGCGTTCATACTTTTCCTTAGCCCGAAAACCAAAACGCGGATAGTTGAGAGTGCAACTCTCCTTGTGCTCCAAACCACCAAAACCAGAGCCGGACAAATGCAGGAAAAACACATAGCGTTCGTAAGGCAAACCGCCGAACATTTTTGCCTCGACTTCGATCACTTTTTGGATATCTCGAATCGTGCGATCTGGTTCTAAATTGCCTTTTCCCCAAACAACTAGCTGGTGGGGTTTTCCCATCACTTCAAAATCGTATACTTCGTGACAGCCAATCTCAAAAGGACTGTCTGCGAGAGTGTCAAAATCCGCAGCAGCGAAAGTAAGATTTTGGTCAGAAACGGGTGGCAAAGTCGTAACGGTGCGCCATTCGGGCTGCGGCGGCACAACGGTCACGGTGTAGCAGTTGCTTTCAAAACCGGGCAAGAAAAAGCACAAAGCCGCCGGATTGAAATAACCGTGAGTCGAGTCTAAATGATTGGTTCGCACAGTCAGTTCGTTGGCAAAAATGCGGTAGAAAACCGTGACATCTGACACCGAATCGGTGTCGATTTGCCAGTGATTTTTGCTGAGCTTGCGCCAAGGTAAAGCACGCGCGCCCGCATGGGAGCTAAAATCTTGCAGGTGGCGGGCGTATTCTCGAACCAAGTAAGAACCGGGAGTCCAGACAGGCATTTTTAAATCCAGAACCGGCTCCGACCAACCTTGCACGCGCAAAGTTACTTCAAAGAGGTGGGATTCAGGATTCGGCATCGCCACCGAATATTGAATTGTCGGTGCTGTTAGTTGCCCCTGACGGTTGTCGGCAGCCGACGAGGTATCCAAAGAAGTAACATCAGTCATTGACTTGCCAAATTAATCAAGTGCTTGAGGTTGATCAAATGGATAGTTTCGCGGTCTGGATCTATTTTGATCCAACCTTTACTATCGAGTTTTTCCATAATTTTGCTGGTTTCATCTAGGGTGATATCTGTGACATCAGCTAAGTCTTCATAAGGAATATTGAAGATCTCTTTGCCCTCAGCAGTTTTCTGACCGTAGTTTTCTGCCAGCTCGACTAAAGTATTTGCTAGTTTAACCGCTGGCTGGCGGTTGCGGAGTTGATAGCGGTGATTGGTTTGGCGGAGCCGCCGCACCATCAGTTGCAGCATCCGGTGGTGCAATTGCGGGTCTTTAAACAGGGTTTGGATAAATCGCTGAGCTGTGACGCTGAGAAGTCGCACGGGCGATAGAGCAAGTACGTCATTCGATCGAGGAGATTCGTCCAGAATGGCCATTTCGCCGAAGAAGGCACCCCGTCCTAAAATAGCCATTGATACAGCTCGATCGTTTGACAAGCGGCGGACTTTTACCCAGCCAGACACGACAAAGTAAATCGCGTTGCCCCAAGAATCCTCCATCACCACAGCTCGGCCCGGGGGATACTCATGCTTGACGGCATTTGATAGCAGCCCTCCCAAGGTTTCTGGGTTAGCACCCTTAAATAGAGGGAATAGCTCACTGAAAGCTTCTGTCTTCATCAAAAAAATGGGTAGAAACTCCGTCCTTCTAGGACGGCTTTATATTGTCTTTTTTTGATTACTACCGCCTTGGGACTGGTTGGCTCGGTGTGCTTTTGTGTTGCACTTTCAGCGGGACAATTACCGCCTCAAACTTCCCGGCCCTGTACGCATAGTGTTTTGCTCTTTCGAGCCTCCCTTTCGGGGTGATGTTAGCCTGCGCCTTGGTTTAGTGAGCTTGTTGGGCCCAAAGCACTGCCCCAGTGACATTAGGGCTGTTTAACCTTCAGCGACAGAGCCCAAAACTGGCTTCGCATTCAAGGAGTGTCGTGACTCAAAAAACGTAGTCAGTTAAGACGATGGCCCGTCAGAATGGCTTGTCAGATTACTCTTCCAAGCCTCACGCCGTCAGGGCTGAGGTTCCTGACGCAAACTCGCGGAGGTGGGAAATATGATTAGGCGACACCCAACAGCTAGGGAACGATCGATGTTTGGGAACACAAACAATCCGTTGCTCCTTTAATTGATGATAAGGGTGCAGAGGCCCGGTTCACGTAAAATTGACAGATTCTTTAATCTTAAACGGGTTTACAAGCCGGCCACTGCCTGTTGAACTTTGCCCAACAGAGGTTCTATGTATTCTGGCCAGCCGATCGCGATTGACTGGGTGTGGGCCAGAGTCTCCGGCTCGATCGCATCTTTAGTCCACCTCAGTGGTTGACCTTGCAAGTCGCAACAAACCAATCCGGCTGCTTTTGCTAGAGCCAGAGGACCGGCGGTATCCCACACTTTAACTCTGCCGTTGAGATACAGGTACAAACCAGCTCGACCGAAGATAACTTCCATCACTTTTAAGCCAAAGCTGCCCAGCGAGTAAAATTCTGCTCCGGGGATGCTTTGGGCGATCGCCCGGGCGTAGTTTTTTTGATCTTTGTCTCCGAGAACAATTTTACAATTTTCCGGTGTCGGAGCCGGGGGTTTGCACAGGGCGATCGGCTGTGGCGCTTCGGTTCCCACACTTTGGAACAATCCCCAATCTTTGCCGCCAAAATACATTTGGTCAAAAGCCGGGGCATAGAGCCAGCCGGCCACCGGTTCCCCCTCAAGCAGCAGCCCCACCATCGAAGCGTAGTGCAGTTTTCCCCGAATAAATTCTTCAGTCCCGTCGAGGGGATCGATGCACCAGAGGCGCTGGTAATTGGCCCCGTAAGCTGCTCTGGATGCGACGTTTTCCTCGGTGATCCTGCCGTCTTCAGGAAACAAAGCGCTAAATGCTGCCGATAGTTGTCGGTCTAGGTATTGATCTATACTCGTCACGTAGTCGTTGGGCCCTTTCTCGGAAACTTCAAAAGGTTGGGCTGCGAGCTTGTAAGCTTCTTGACCGCACTCGCGCAGGGTGTAGCGAATTTTTTGGTCTTGCTCTGGAGAAATATACATGAGGTTAAACATAAATTTTTTAGCTAACTTCAGCATAAAAGCTTAAGTCCTTGGAATCGATCGGCGCGTTTCACTGTTTTTGACTCGTACAGGATTTGCGCGCGGGTGTCGAGAAACCCGGTTTCCTAACCATCAGGGTCGTTGCTATAATACAAGCCCCACACAGGATTAGTGGAACTCAAAAAAATTTTAGACACTAAGCAGATACTAAGCTGTCCCGTATCTAAATTGTATTTTTGGGGCGGGCGAGACACCCACCCACAAAAATTTCATCAAACTTGACTATAAAATCTAGATGCGCCTTAGCTTACTAAATTTATCTGTTTTAAAATCTAAAATCTAAAATCCCGTGACCGATCACACCAGCACTTTCAACAGTAGAGGATAGAATTTTATGAGGTTAGATAATTTGTACCAGCACCACAATTATAAGGAGAATACTTTGAAATACCATATGGCATTAGGTCGCAAAATAGACCTAGATGGGATTGACCGCGATGCACAACTCGGCAAATGCCCTCGCCACGTCCTGCGGGCTCTCAGAGAACGCTTAAATGCTACCGTCCACGCCCCGGATGGCGAAGCGATATCGTTGAGTGACAAGCTGCGAGCAAAAATTTCTTCTAAACCCGAACATTGGGCCGCCGCGCGCAAATTGTCCGAGCAAGTCAGCAGCGACGACGTGATATTTTGTACGGGCGAGGACATTGGGATTCCAGTAGCGGCGGTGTGTGGCCAATTGCCTAATCGCCCGAAAATTGTTGTATTTTTCCACAATATCGATCGGCTGCGCGGCCGCGTCGCCCTGAAACTATTCGGTTTGGCTGACAAAATTGACGTATTCATTGTCAACGCCCGCCCTCAAATAAACTTCCTCCGCAGCTATTTAGCTATACCTGAATCGCGCATTTTAGTGCTTCTAGAACAGACAGACACCCAATTTTTCACACCTGGCCCAGCTTCTGGCGAGAAAAAGCGGCAAACAGTTGTTAGCGTCGGATTAGAAAAGCGCGACTACCGACTCTTAGCAGCAGCAACGGCTGACTTAGATGTTGACGTAAAAATTAGCGGTTTTTCTAAAGATGCCAAAGCTTTATCGCAAGCTTTCCCCGATACTATGCCAGAAAATATGTCGCGCAAATTCTACGAATGGCCGGATTTAGTGCAGCTTTACCGCGATGCAGACGTAATTGCAGTGTGTTTGGTAGACAATAAATATGCTGCTGGAGGTACGGCTTTACTGGAAGCAATGGCCTGCAAGCGGCCCGTTGCCATTACTCGGACTCAAGGTCTCGTCGATTATTTAACGGCCCCGGATATTGCTAAAGTGGTAGATGTGGGAGATGCAGCAGGTTTGCGCGAGGCGATCGTCCATTTGCTAAAAAATCCTCAAGAAGCTGAATCTCAAGCGCAGCGGGGCTACGAAATGGTTGTGAACCAGCACAGCAGCGAACCTTATGTCGATATTTTAGCCCAGAAGCTGCGATCGCTTTCATAATAATGTATGGTGCGCCTCGGCGCACCCTAACTCACGCCCAGAGAATGCACAATGCACACCTTACTGCTATAGATAAAAAGCCAAACTATTTATTACCTAAGTCATCTTTAAAAAGTAATTAATTATGAGTTGCAGTTACTAATTAAATTTCACAGCAGTTACTTACCTACTAAATAAACCGGGTTTGAAAATATAATCGAAAGCCTTAAGGAAGTATTTTCGTTCATCAAACCCGGTTGCTGTGCCCCTGACTATCTCACTCAAAACTCACAAATCAAAACTATTAAGACTCCCGTCCACTCGCCCATTTATCCCGCCATTTCACAGTCCCTTCCGAAACTAAAACCCAGCGGCGACAAACCAGATTTTCTCGCAGCGGCGACAGTCCTTCCCGTAGCAGCGCATACTTATAAGAAATCAACTTCCCCGCACTTTCATTAAAAGGAATTTCCCCAAACCAAGTATTAGTATTGATATACTCCAACGGGTAGCCCTTACTAATATCCCAATTCCCCAATTCAGGACAATCTCCAATTACCACAATTCTTTCCCCAGGCTGAGTTTGAACGCTGTTAAGCTGCGCCCGCACAATAGTTTTCGCCTTAACTCGCTCTCCGACGCGGCTAAAAATCATTACTTCCCGCGAACCCAACTCTAAGTTGTACAGCATCCCATCTTTAACTTCAAACTTGCGGCGCGATAAAACCTCCGTATGCTCTCCATCAGGCAGCTCAGTATCAACCTCTTCAACTGTAACAGAATTGCCACGATTCATCGCTACAAACACCACAGAATCGCGATAGCGGCGCACGTAACAATAAACATCAGGAGTTAGATATTTTTGCCACTGACTCCCCATCGAAATAGCTGGATTCAGCCGCCGCAATCCCGACAGCAAACGCACAGCTCGGTAAATCGGCGAATCACTATCCCACTTTTCCATCATCGGGCGGTTGTAGGGGTCATTTCCCCCATCTGTATCATCATGCAGATACTGTTCGGTGCCGTAATAAATGCAGGGAATGCCGCGAGTGGTCATAATTAAACCTATCGCCAACAGCAGCATTTCTGGATCGGGATTCAACGACTGAAACCTCGGCATATCGTGGTTGTCAATAAAAGTAATCAACTCCGTCGCCCCGTAGTAGCGGTGATCCAAATTCAGGACATCTTGGACTAACTGAAATCCCGCCTCCGCACCCTTCCCCAATACTTCTCGAATTGCCACGCACAGACCAAAATCTAAAATAGTCATCCCCGACTCGTTGACAAATTCCACAGAACGATCGTTTCTAGGGTCGCTGTAAATCCATTCGCCAAAAATGAAAACATCAGGTCTGTGTGTTAAAATGTCAGCATTAAATTCCTGCCAAAACCAAATAGGCATATGCTTGACTGTATCAACCCGCAAAGCATCAACACCTCTGTCCAGCCATTGTTTAATTGCTGACTTAATGTAATTGCGGTATGCAATATTGTTTTCGTTGAAAGTTGCTAAACCCGACAGTTCGCAGTTTTGAACTTGCCATTCATCTTCCCAGTTTTTGACTTCGCCGTAGTGGTGATACCAGTCATCTTCATCGTCGTTAAAGTCAGCTATTTTTACGCCGTCGTCGTAGAGTTCCCCTTTTTTGCCGCTAAAATCAGGGTTGCTGTGATTGCAGACAATATCGAGCACGAGTTTCATGTTTCGCTGGTGCAACTCGTGTACTAATTTGTCAAATACCGTATCTTTACTTTCTTGTGTTTGGTTAATAGAAGGATTGTCGCCTGTGGCAATAAAGCGGGGATTTAGTCGCTTGAAATCTTTAGTCCAGTAGCCGTGAATTGCAGCTTGTTCGACAAATAATGCTTCAACTTGCTCGAACAGTGGAGTCAGCCAAACGGCGGTAACTCCCATATCTTTTAAGTAATCGAGTTTGTCGATAACTCCCTGCAAGTCGCCACCCCAATATTTGCCCCAATCTTTCCCTTCTGGATCGTAAAGTTCTGGGTTGGGGCCTTCGTTATTTGTGGGGTCGCCGTCGTAAAAGCGATCGACTACAATAAAATAAATTGTTTCTTGGCGGAATTCAATGTCTCTGGTGTAGAGGAATTCTAAATCGAGTTCGCTTTCTGGCTTAACTTCTTCTACCAGAGACTCAATTTTGTCTTCGGGTTGGCTAACTTCGTATTGAGAGGAAGTTTGATTGGGAGTGACTGATGTCATGAGATGTATTTTTTTATATTGTAAGATTGGTCAGTTATTCGGAGCTAGAGTCGGAGATAGCTTTCCCCTGTGACTGACTTTTACAGCATCATACGGAATTTACTGGTTTAATGAAATCTTCCTTTAGACAGAGGGCAGACTCATCCTTGAGCATTAAGTGGATGAGAGTTAATATTTAGCGTAATTCTTAATCCAAGAGGCAAAGCCTCAAAAACCTACGCTACCAGGCTGAGCCTGGTAACGAGAAAAGGTGCACTACTTGTGCGATCGCACTTTTTCCCTTCCTTCTATTCCTCCCGCAAGTTTTGGATATCTTCAACGCTCAAACCAGTAGTTTGACTAATGGTTTGATTGTCAAGGACATTGAGAAGTTGCCTAGGGCGTCGGTTCATTATTAGGAGTTGACAAAAAAAGGAATTTATGAAATTAGCCAGTGCATGAGTTCGACTCTA
>NZ_JAUBTL010000052.1:0-57450 GCF_036702475.1 Microcoleus sp. D2_18a_B4 | reverse complement strand
CAGTAAGGGTTTCGACACTTATGGCCGGCTCCGGTATCCCTTGGCTGACTCCTCTTTTAACTATGGGGTCTTTTTTTGGGCCAAAATACGGCTTTGGGGCGGACTATTTCCCGCGCATGGGTAGAAGGACTCAGTGGTTCAACATGATGGGGCTTACTTGGAGTAGAGGTTAGGCAAAGTTAGAGTGTAAGGGGTGAGGCTGGATCACAGGGTGAGGATGACAGAAGCAGGCTGGTGCATGAGTCATATATATATGTAAGTGGTGTCTGCATTTCTGGGACTTTACTGAGGGAGGTTTGGGTCTCAGATTGAGCCGATCGCCCTTAACAATTCCTCTGATTCAAAATCCCGAAGTTGACACGACACGGTACTCTAACCCCGATCGAACTCCCAGGAATCGATCGCCCGCAAATACACTATCCTGAACTAGACCCCCAAACTCCTTCAGTTACCCCAGTTATCAGCCCTTGATGAGCGAGCGCGAGTTGGTCTCCTCAACATCTACATCTAAAAAGTGCAAGTGACTCTCTTCCTCAGTATTGACAGCAATCACCAAACCTCTATTCCCCCAAGGAGCGATCGCCCGGGGTGAGGCGGGGCTGCTAAAATTCCCTACTTGAATCCCTTGACTGTTTAACACTTCTATCTGGCCCCCAACATCTGCCAATACCCATCCCCAATTAGCCACACAAGCAGACACGGGCAAACTTTCCAGGGGAATTCGCGCTACCTTGAGCGGCCACAATTTCATCAACAGCACCGCCGCTTTACCACCTTGGGGAATTCCCAGCAAAGTATAAGGCTCAGGTGTCAATAGGATCTGTCCGACGCTGGCAGATAACCGCACAGAACCCACCGGCGTGCCGCGGCGAGTGTAAACTCTAAAAATAGTTTGGGGATTTTTGGGTTCGTTGTCCGGCCAAACGGCTAAGACGTGTCGCCGATCCAAAAACATTAATTCTGGTAAATAGTGTTCTGGTAACGGCACAGTAGCGATCAGCTTCAGGGCTTTTTTCTGATCGCCCGCCGTGCTGTTTCCAGCTAAAGAATAAAAACGCAGTTCGCCGGGAACCGCTACTGTCAACCAGTTGCCGTGAGAGTCAATAGCAGCTTTTAAAGCATCTAGACCTTGCCTCAAACCCATATCCAGCAGGCATTGAGGCTCCCAAGAGCGATCGTTGAGCCAGTAAAGTTTTTGCGGAGTGAGAACGCAGCAGCCGTTGGAAACAGGTAAAATGCCGCGCACGATTTCGGCCATGAATGAAATAGAAGTAGACATTTCTCCTGTAACTAGCTGTTTTTCCGGCTGACACCAAACCTTCACCTCTGTACCTACAGCAGCATAGAGATACGTTTCAGTGGCAATTAAAGCGGTCACCGGTGCAGGAAGTATCAGTGGCTTTGGCTGCGAAAGCGAATAGCGCACAGTCCGAAGTAAATTAATAGCCGACTGTGATGCTTTTTCCTCTTCCACCTCCAGCAAAGAGTCAGTTTCCGACTTCAGACTTTTATCACCACTGGTTGTGGGGCTTTCCCAAGGAATAATGCAGTCGCCCAATTGTCTGACAGCGGGGTCGTACATGATCAGCCGCAGAGCTTGAGCCATTTGGGAAGCACTGGCAAAACGGCGGGCTGGCAGCTTTTCTAAAGATTTTTTGACTATTGCTTGCAAAGGTTCGGGGATGGCGTCGGGAAATTGCAAGCGTTGATTCAGGTGCGCCCACCTCAAGTCTCCGGGGGTTCCCCCGAAAGGGCGGTAGCCCATTAGCAATTCAAACAGCAGAATTCCTACTGCATATATATCTGACATCGGGGAAAAAAGACCGTAAAACCGCTCTGGGGCCATGTAAGCGGGGGAACCTACGGTAGCGTCGGGAGAAATTTCTTGGTGGAGGCGAGTGGTACCTATTTCTGGCAGCCGACGCGCGATGCCAAAGTCAGACAGCCGGGGCGACCAACCTTTTGCTCCTAAAGTTAGGAGGATATTTTCGGGTTTGATGTCGCAGTGAACTACGCCTCGGCGGTGGGCGTAGTCTAAGCCTGCTAAAACTTCCATGACTAGCTGCAAACCTTCGAGTAGACGCAAGGGGCGCTCTTGTTTGAGCAGGTTGCGGAGGGTTCCTCCCTCGCAGTAGTCCATAACCAAGTACCTGCCTGTAGCTGTGTGTTCTAGAGCTCGGCAGGTAACAATGTTCGGGTGCTGCAAGGTGATCAGAAACCACAGTTCTCGCAAGAATTCGCTAGTTGGGGCTTTTTGATGACTAAGTTCTTTGAGAGCAACCAGTTGGCTGGTGAGGCGGGAGTCCTGGGCGGGAGCTTCTCGAACGCTGGCACAAAAGACTCGACCAAATTGTCCTTGTCCGACTAGCCCTAAAATGCGGTACTTAGAATGTTGCATCGGTCTAATTATAGAAAAAGCTTGAGCTAGTATTAAAATATGTAAATAATTCTGACAAAAATTCAAATTTTTGAATCCCTCGCCAGGTACAGCCTATGTTATCTCAGGTTCATTCTCAGCCTCTTTGAGAGCGATCGCACAGTCGCACCTACTAAAATCCTTGAGCTTCGGAATCACTATCAATCTTGCCGGATGCCTGTACCCGCTCGGGAACTACCTGTGGCTGCTATTTTAGTCGATCGCGACTATTACAGTTTTTTCAATGCCATGCAGAAAGTATCTAAGGTTTTAGCTTTTCAAGGCTAATCTGGGGAATCGGGGCGAGGGAACAGCGATATGACCAAAACAGAAGTGGGGTTATGCCATAGGGGTTAGAAAGCCAGAAGCCGATGCTGTCGTCAAGGCATCTTAACCTTTTTGAGTGTTAGCCAACTTTATTTGCGCTTTGAATAAGTTGATCGTAACTTGCTAAATACTGAACTTGACAGGAGCAAACATCAATATGGTTAAAATTATTAAACTAGATCCAATTGCGGAGGAAATAGCAGTCGAAACCCGATCGAATATCCTGTCTGCCTTACTTTCCAAAGACTTAGATGTTCTCAAGGAATGCGGGGGGCGGGGAATGTGCGCTACCTGCCATGTTTACATTAAAGAAGGCATGGAAGGCTTGTCGGACATGAACCGCCGCGAGAAAAGGACGTTGGAAGTCATTACTACGGCTAAAGCCAATTCGCGACTTGCTTGTCAGGCTCAAATTATGGGCGAGGGTGTGGTTGTAGAGTTGCCTGCGGGGATGTACATTAATGCTATTGAAAATGTCGAAGCTCTGATCGGCCGCCGCGCCCAGCAAGATTTATTACACCCAATTACGGGTCAAGTAGTTGTAGAATCAGGAAAGTTAATTACTCGTTCTATCGTTACACAGCTTAATGAAACCCGCTTTCAAGTAGGACAGTATTTAGTTCGGACTAAAGAAGCTTAAAACTGATATGTTTGTATTTTAGTAGTAGAGAAAAATCTATGTTGAGCCAACTTGCGCGTTTGAGCATGGAAGCAGACGGACGCTACGCCAGTGCAGAAGAACTCCAATTTTTGAAAGACTACTTTCAGTCTTTGAATCACCGGATGAGTGCTTATAAAAAAATTCAAGCCTCTGAAACAGAAATTATGCGGCAAGTGGAAGCACAAATGCTGTCTCTAGACCCTAGTTTATTTCGGCGGGGGGGTAACGATGTCACTGAAAAGTGCCGTGGAGATATTGTGCGGGTGTTGAGGCATTCGGCGGCAGCACTGTTGATTAATGATACGGAACGATTGCGCGATCGGCTACTACTTTGGTTGCAAACTATTTTAGGCGCTGTTCAAGTTAGAAATAGTGCGAGCGTGACCTACGATGTGATGAAAAAGGTTCTCAAACAATATCTCACAGTGGAAGAAAGGAACCTATTTTTTCCAATTCTGGACATCAACCGCACTTTACTAGGCAAATAATCAAGGGGGTGGATTAACAGTAAGACTTTTTCTGACATTTGCTAACAATCACTTACATTGGCCCGAGGTCTTTATATCATATAGAATGAATTTAGCCACTCTGATTTAGGTGAAAAACCTTGGTAGTACGCAACCGCTATATAAATAAGTTGCCTCCCTTGCGTATCAAAGCAAATAATCAGATTGGCTAATAGCTGTAAGCGATAACCAAGCTGAAGGCAAGAATATAAGTGCTTGTAGAAATTTCTACGGGCATCGGTTGATACGCCTTTGTTGAGAGATTCTCTTAACTTATGTATTTGTTAGCAAATGTTAGCGAAAAAGTATCGGTTGACAAGTTAACGCCGATAAACTGTGCCGTTAGGAAGAGTGGCTCCAATCAACTTCGCTCCCGTCAAATCCGCCTCAGTGAGAATCGCTCCCCGCAGGTTGGCTCCTGTCAAGTCAGCTTTCTGCAAGTTGGCTTTACTCAGGTTAGCTTTGCTCAAGTTAATTTCATGCAGGCAAGAATTAGAAAGGTCGGCATTGATCAGGTAGGCTAGACTCAAGTTGGCTTTGCTGAGGTTTGCCCCGCTCAACTTAGCTTCCATAAGATAAGCACCGCTCAAGTTGGCTTCGTTCAACAATGCCTCTGCCATATTAATTCCAGTTAAAAGTTTGCCACTCAAGTCTACACCGCCCAGATCTGCCCCGCTGAGGTTAATACCGCTTAAATGGCTGCCATTTAAAGTGATGTTTCTCAGGTAGGTTTTGCTCAGGTCTGCTTTGCACAAATTGGCTCTATCTAAGCAAGCTTCGCTAAGGTCTGATCCGCTCAAGCACGCGCCGTTTAAATAGGCTTGAGTGAGGTTAGTTCGCCTGAGATTTGCTTTCAACAGGTTGGCTTTGCTGAGGTTAGCACGGGTTAAGTTGGCTCCGGCTAGGTTGGCTTTGGATAATTCGGCTCCCGTGAGTTGTGCTTCGGTCAAGTCTGCCTCTTTCAGACTCGCTAGACTTAAGTAAGCATCTTTGAAGTTCGCCCCGTTGAGATTAGCTTTAATCAGATAGGCTTTACTGAGATTTGCCTCAGTGAGAATGGCTTTGGTGAGGTTAGCCGCGCTCATATCTGCACCTATGAGATTAGCATTGGGAAGAATTGCTCCGGTCAGGTTTGCCCAATTCAGATGAGATCCGGCTAGGTTGGCGCCGGTGAGATTGGCTCCGATGAGATTGGCTCCGCTCAGACTGGCTGCCATGAGGTTGGCGCCGGTGAGATTGGCTCCGCTGAGGTCAGCTTTGCTGAGATTGGCTCGGCTTAGATGGGCTTTGGTGAGGTCGGCCCCGCTGAGGTTAGCACCGATTAAGTAGGGTCGTTGCTGGTGTTGGTTGAGGTTTGCCAAAATTAGAGTTGGGGCATCGCTGGAACGGTATAAATCGATCGGACTCAACACAATGCCGCGCAGATTTGCCAGTCTAAAATCTCTTTCGCCGGCTGCATATCGATTTAGAAGTTCATTGGCGTCCATTAAGTTCTAGCAAAATGTTTGAGGTTTTGATTGGTTTTAAATTTTATGAATTTCTAGAGTAAGTTATGAAGTTTCTAGCTGCTAGTTATCATCAGGTTTTATTTGAATTGCTAAAACCTGATTTTTAAACTCAGGAGCTTTTTTATAATTTAACTCACAGTTTTGATGATGATACGGTTGATAATATGGGTACCCAAAAATCGATCGATTTGACAGCTATTAGCAACAAAGTAATAGCTGTCAAATCAGTCAGTTTTTTTGGAAAAGTTGAGTGAGAATAGCTTCATGGTCTTTTCCTTCTTCGACCATAGACTCGCCCGGTTGTAGGCGATCGCGCAGCCCTAAAATAAAGCGGTTGCAGTCAGAGCCCAAGGATTCGCAGGAGGTTTGCAGGCAGTGAAGTTCTCGACCCGTAAGCTGACTAAAGAACGAACTTAAAATACCTGCTTCTAAAAAACAGGCTGGTCGCTTAGACTTGGGGGCTGTTTTAGCAAAAAGAGAGTTAGCAATTTTTACTATTAAAAATCCATGTTCTGAATAGCTGGGGTCAAGCTCAAAGGTTCCCCATCCATGAGTTTTCCAACACTGCTGCAAGGACTGAAGAAATTCTACCATTTCCATTTCAGAAACTGGCTGACCGTAGTATTCGCTGACTTCTTCACAAAAACGCACGTAGAAGTTTTTACCCCACCAGCGACCGCAGTTGAAAAGCACGAGGCGGGAGGCTTGACCTGTTTCTTGTTCTAAGCCGATATAAATGGCTTGAATCAGTGTTTCTGGGAGTGCTAAGAGCCGATCGCCCCGGCGGTTTTCGAGGAGGCCGAGTTCGAGGTCGCCTCGGACGTAGGCATCGCTGGCAAAGTAGTTTCCAGGGAGTCGGGGCTGTTTGAGTAAGTCGGCAATATTAATCATCGGAAATTAGGAATTGGGAATCGGGAATTGGAAATTGGGAAGAAAGCTGATTATTTATTACCTTGGTCAATAATTGACTGCGCTTGGTCGAAAAATGGTTGCAATATAGCCCGGGCTTGCTCGGAAAGCAATTCTTTTAAGCGAGTTTGCAGCAGATTGCAAACAGTTGCTTCGATCTTTTGAGTTTGGTGGGCTTCGACTATGCCGGAAAGCCAGTCTACAAGGCGCTGTTCTAAAAAATTTTGATCGTTTAGCAGCATAGCCATAGCGCAGTACCGCAAGACTAACACCCAATGTTTGAGCGATCGTTCTAAGGTTTCTTGTTTTTCGTCGGGGAACGTTTCTTGTAGCTTGTTGGCTACTGGTTGGAAGATGCTTGCTTCCTTCTCTCGCAAAAATTCGTAAATTTTTAAGCGCTGGACAAGGGTGACAGCTTGACGCTTAAAAGCTATGAGTTCTTCGCCTTTTAAAAAGCGGTTTTCTGCCTGATCCAGCAGCGCCTCAATCTCAGGGTGCATGATTTTAATTAAGTGGTAATCGGTAATTGATAAAAGGAAGGAAGTTCGGCAACGAGCAATGTACGGGATTTAACGGATTTAACTAAGGGATTTTGAAGGATGAGGAAAGAGGGGTGAGGGAAGATGGATTAGGGATTGCCCTATTTTTCATTTTCCATTCCCTACATTGATTAAAACAGGTCGAATAGGTCATCAATGGTGACTTCTGCTTGTTCAGAAATAGAAATTACTGGCAAGGGTGGCGGTAGGGGTAGAGCACCTACTTCCGGAATTCCTTCCCAAGAAATAGCTTGAAAAAAGTCTGCTACTGGCTGGGTTAAACTCAGAAGTTGACCGGGGGTTGAGCCATTTGGGGTTTCTAAAGATTTTCCCAGCCAATTATAGTGACCAAAGAATTCTTGGACAGATTGGTCCAACCATGAAGTTTGACTTTTCATCTTTCTTCCTGCCTGGAGAAATCCACCATTGCACTTTCGATCGCGAAATTGGTGGGAGGAAAGGCAGGGCAGGGGATGTGCCTTTCCAGGTTGTTTACCGCAATATTTCACCGTGTTGCAGTCGATTTTGAATATCGCGGGCGTTGGCACCTTCGTTGAGCCAGAAGGCTGCTGCATCAATTTTATCTGGGTTGCCAAGCAGGAACTTGCAATAGGTTTCTCCCATTGAGTAACATTGGAGTTCTATGCAGCTCAGAGGCTTTTTGACTAAAGAGCCGAAGAAACCGGCGAACAAACCGGCGTATAGGTGACAAACCGGTTTGCCTACGTCGCCCAAAGTGCGAGCAACTGCTGAGTCAAAGAGGTTGATGAAGATGCAGCCGTGTTTGCGATCGCTCATGTCCACTTCCCAGCGACCCCAACCTTGAGCCGTGAAAGGCCACCACCAAGTTTCTAGCAGAAACATGAGATTTGACTGGCGAATGTTCTGGCTGTATTCGGCACTAAACCATTTTTGAAAAAATTCGGAATCTTGGAGTCCCCACTGGCAACCAATAGTATACATGATGACAGAGGACGCGGGGCCGACTTCTTCTTCGAGCCCCTCCACCAAACCGATAATGAAGTCTTCGCTGGTAAAAATGTTGCGCGACTCATTCCAGTCGTCAATTGTACCCATCTGGCGATCGAAGGCAAAAAAATCCTGAAACCTATAGTGGCTGTGAGTTTTAGGATGCTTTTGCTTCAAGAGCGATTCGCTGTGGGGGGATATTTCTTTTTTGGCGGTAGAGACCATTGGCGGGTTATTCCTTTTTGGTGTAGTTTGGTGAAAATTAGAGTCAAATAGACTGGCCTGTGTATCCAATTTAACTTCATTTTTCTAAAGGCAGGCAGGGTATAAATTTTTACGAGCATATAAAAATTAAAAATTCTAGGATGCTAAATTTGGGGGCTTGTTGGGAGTTCTGCCTTCGGACAACTGGTATGTGAGTGCTGGCGAAAGTGGGTATAACCTTAAACGAGTATGTGTTATCGTTTTGTGCAGGCTGTCCACTATATATATAGGACATATGGGGATGAAAAATCACGCTTGTATTGCAATAGGCATCAATCAATATCAGTTACTCCAGCCTTTGAGTTATGCCCAAGAGGATGCAGAGGCTCTGTACGGTTTTTTGACTGAGGAGGCGGGTTTTGCGCCGGATGGATGTCTGCTGATGACCGATAGCTCGCCGTCGCTGTGGGGCCAATCTACATATCCAAATCGGGAAAATATTCTGAGATTGACCCAAAGCCTCTGCGCGCAACATGTGCAACAAGGAGATCTACTCTGGTGTTTTTTTAGCGGCTACGGTGTCAGCTATGAAGGTAAGGATTATTTGATGCCGATTGACGGCAATCCGGCTGACATTCAGGGTACGGGGATTCCGGTAGAGTTGCTGTTGAATACTCTGAAAAACGCTCCTACGGAAACGGTATTGGTGCTGGTTGATATGAACCGCAGCCAGATTGTGAAAGCGGGGGAAAAGATCGGCTCTCAAACGGTTGAGCTGGCGCGGGAACGGGAAATCCCGACGGTGCTTTCTTGCCGCCCGAATCAAGTTTCGCGGGAAACTTCGGCTTTGCGTCAGGGGTTTTTTACGACGGCGCTTTTGGAGGGGCTACGATCGGGACAGTGCATGACCATTAAGGGTTTAGACCGTTTTTTGAGCGATCGAGTGCCGGAGCTGTGTGACCACCATTTGCGTCCGAAACAAGAACCTTTGATGGTGGTGCATCCTCCGGGAAAGGCTAATTTGGTGATTTTGCCGGATGCTTCAGGGGTACCAACTGCTGCGTTGGCCGGACGCAACGGCAATATGACGGTTGGTACGGCTGATGGGTTCGATCACCCGCAAATGGCTACGGCGACGGCTCGAATGGATTTGCCTCCGGCAGTTCGCAACGCTGAGGATTCGCCGGTTGAGATGCCGCCTGTGTCGCAGCCGAATGCTGTGGCCCCTGCCGATCGGGGGGGCGATCGACCGAACTTGCAAAAGCCGGAGGATGAGCATAACGGGGGGTCGGATAAGTCATTTTTGCAGCAGCTAGTTTTGTGGAGTTCAGCTACGGCTTTGGTGCTGCTGTTGGGTGTTTTTGTGACGAACAAATCAATTTTTATTGGTCAGCAGGAAGGAGATCCTCGATCGCCTGGTGGAAATGCCCAAAACCCTGGCTCTCAAAAATTTACTGGTACTGGGGGGTCGCAGAACCAACCGCGGGCGGTGCAAGCAGGGAGTGGAACCAAGCAGCCACCATCGAGCCAGCAGGTGTGGGCTGAGGCAAAAACTTTCCTTAAGGATGGTTCGGCTTCTAGTTTTAATAAAGCGGTGGTTAAGGCTCGAACGATTCCGCCTAGCGATCCGCTCTTCCCGCAGGCTCAGCAGGATATTGAGCGCTGGAGTTTAACGATTTTGGATATAGCTAACGGGCGGGCTGCTCGGGGCGATTTCCAGGGGGCGATCGGCGCGGCTAAATTGATGCCGGATGTCAATAAGCCTGTGTACAATCAGTCGAAAGAGGCGATCGCTCAGTGGGAGGAGCTATCCAAAGACCAGGATGTAAATACTGCTTTGCTATCGGCTGCTAAGGGTCAAATTAAGCGGGGGGTTGCCTCTTCTTACAGTAAAGGCATCCAGCAAGCTAATAAAATTGAACCCGGTCAGCCGAAGTATGAAGAAGCTCAACAGTTAATTGGAGAGTGGAGCGAAAGTATTCTCAAAATTGCTAAGTTGCGCGGCTCTCAAGGAAAGCTGAAAGAGGCAGTTGAAGCTGCTTCGCTGGTGCCGTCGGGTACTAAGAGTTATCAGCCGGCTCAGAAGGAGATCGCCAATTGGAAAACGAAGCTCCAACGCCAGCAGAAAAAAGGTTGATTTAGTTGATAATTTCTCGGTTCCCCACCGGGAAATTATCTTAGCGACTGACCCAAGTAGGTCGTTCGCTCGCTCGATACCTCTTGATACTGCAAAAAGAGACCTACATATCGATAATTTAAAACCAATAATTTTCTGCACCATTTCCCCTCCCCAGCTTCGGCGGGAGGGGATTTTCTATGCCCCCTGGCAGGTTCGTTTTTGTAGAGTGAAAGATATCGTATGGGCTGGTTAATTGGGGTTGCATAATACTGGGATGATTTTGATGTTTTTTGTGGATGGGCCCATGAGCCTGAAGGCGTGTATTTTCACAGCAGGCGGGACGCCTAACCCTACTCCCCACAATAATCCTCAAATTGTGCAACGCGGGTTAATTAATATCTTTAATTCACATCCAGAGTTCTCTAAATCGGCGCATCCGCCGTAAAAAACGAGTTTTTTGAACAAGAAGGATGGCTGTCGATATATATTTTTTACCTTCTAAATACGTCCTAAATTCGTTAAATTTAATGGCAATAAAACCATATATTTTTGTATTTTATGCGGCAAATTATCAGCTTAATTTATAGTTTTTTGAACTGTAGTTGTCAGCAAATTTGGCTATATCGAATTGCTATATAAGGCAAATGGCTAAGGCAAAATCGTCTTAAAAGATCGGGTATGCAGAGTTAATTTTTGTGATCCCTTTTTGTGGGCTATTAGGAGCGATCGACTGATGGAAGACTGTTTAAACTTGTGTTCTTTTTAAATTGTTAGCAGTGACTGATCTGTTATGAATTATACAAAATGAGCCGTTACTGGCAATTCTCGCCGACGAGCGATCGCCCCTAATCAATTCAGGAAACAGATTCAACGCCACACAGCACAAAATATCTGGATTCGCAAGCTGCGAGTCTTCGTTGGCCCGGAGCTCACAACGCTGCCTTAATTAACAGAAATAAGGGCTTTGCAAGAAAATCCAAAAAATATTTCCTTGAGAAACAAGAATAAAAACTTGCTCGCTTATTGTAGCCCCGGTAACAACACGTATGCCTAAAGTTATAGTCCACAGCCAAGTCTACAGGACGAGCTAAATCAATAGGGTGATGTGGCGGTGTCCGGGTGTTAAGAGGGGCGATCGAATAGGAATGTTCCCGGAGCGATCGCTTCCCAATCGGGGGGTGTAAAACCTAGGAAGGCAAGGAGTTGGAGACAATGCTGAACTTTTTGAGTTCAGGAAAGTAGCGTTAGCACTAAACTCTGCCGTATGGTGGAAATCGAGCCAACTTTGTAACAGTTCTTAACTATAAAGAATTCTGCCAAAACTGCTAGCATAGTGACACTTTTGCTAGCAAAAACAGATAAAGTAAATAAAGTTGGCTAGCTCTAGACGCCCCGATCCCCAGGATGGGGATGTTGAATCAATTTGATTCATACCAAGTGGTTTTAGAGTTACAATCGGAAGCAAAGCATCGCTATTTAACTGAGTTCTTTACTTACTTTTACTTTCAGCTATGAACGTGGATTTTATCAAAGCCCAAGTCAGGTTGCTACAGGGTGCAAGTTCATCGGAGCGAGAAACCCTTATGAAAAACATCGGCGTCTGTGCTGGCGTGATCCGACCCGGAGAGTACGTGACTCCGCAACGGAAGCACGCTATCACTCTGTGGCTGCAAACAAATGCGGTTCGCCTCCGGCTTCCCCAACTTCCTCTGGACTTATCCGGCCAAAAGCCTTAACAGGGAAGTAATCAAGAGGTAGCGACAGAATCAAAGAAATTAGTCAATCTTACCTAAAAGTGCGTTTTTATTGAGCTGTACAGGATCAATGAAACACGATTAAGATTGAAAAAATGTTTGTAGGGAAAGTTGGGCTCGAAAACACGCCTGTGGACAAGAAGCGGCCGACCGCCTTGGTTGAAGCAGGAAGTGAACGTCAAACCTGCTCTAAAAGTAGATTTGAGTAAGTTTCACAGAAGGGATTATTCTGCACAACTATAACCTGGGTTATTTGCTTTTAGATTTGAGATTCACGATTTAGCTCGTACTGGATAAATTTGCTATTTGTGGATCGCCTGAAAAATTATCCTATTCAATAGGTATAACTAATTACAGGGGCAGTCATTGAACTGCCCTTACTTTTGAGCCCCCATGCGAAACGGCTGCAAGTTACAATAAACGCATCTACTTGCAGATAGAGTTTAGGTGAACTCTCATGTAAGCTGCTGCGGCTCTATATTATCTGTTATGTTCGAGATGGGACGGAGAGAAGGGGAGAGGGGGAGAGGATTTGACGAGCTTTAATAGGGAATTAATATCATCAAACAGAACGAGTTATTACAATTCACTGGCTTTCTAATATATTTTTCCACAAAAATACTGTGAGCAAAAAACAAAAATTTCCTTATTTAGTTGGTTCCCGATGGACTTCACACCAAAAAACTTGGGGGTGGCGACACTTTCAAGTGGTCAACCGAAAAAACGAAGGTAAATGGGTATTTGCAGAAATGGTGGCGGCTTGCGATCCAAATGTCCGTTTTTGGCTGAACGCCGCACAGCTCAAAGACCGATCGCTCTGGCAAGCTGGATGGCAGTCTACGCAAGAATTAGAGGAATTAGAAACTGCTGACTAAAAGACAGGGCTGTGGGGTAGAGTGAGCGGAACTTCCGCCGCCTGCAGCTATCGTTCCGAGCCAAACCAATACGGAGTGATATCAATTCCGGTTGCACTCATACATGATTGTTGACTGTTGACTGTTGACTGTTGACTGTTGACTGTAGAAGGAGGGGTGGAAAAACTCAATGGTTGAGTATTAACTGTTAACTCGATTTTATTATTTTGATGCAACCGGAAGCGATATGAGACTTTGCAGGTTTTGAAAAATCTTTTACATGACTACAAGTTCTGGAAACCCTTATGTAGCAGCGTTTTTCCTTAAGTAAGTCGGCGGAAAAAATCATCAGTATGTAACAAAACATTAAGTAAGGCGATGCGAACTCAATTTAATGCCTTTTGTAGGGTAGTGTCCTTTTTTTCCTCTAAGGCGTGTCCTAAATTAAGCCAAATGACAGAAGCTGCTAGATAAATTGCACCTAAAAAGTTTGCAGGGCGTTTGTCGTAGCGCGTTGCGATCGCTCGGTACTGCTTGAGATTGACTAAGGTCGATCGTTCCATATTTCCAGCGGCACAGGGCGCAACCTTCCCGCTACTTCTACACTCGGCCAATTCGGATCAAAAGTCAAATTTTCCAACGTTCCATCGCTGTGAATTAAAAACGTATCCTCAATTTTTGCTCCCGACAAACTCGGATTCCAAGCCACAGCCATATTTTCTGCCAAAATATCTGAAGTAGCCGGATTCGCCACAATTTCCCGCGCCAAATATCCCGTAGTTCCGCCTTGATGGTGTTCCGCAATTGCTTGAGGATATCCGTGCTCTTCGTAAGTAGTTTTAAGCGTATCATAAACCGCATTCAGCGTTACTCCCGGTCGGCAAAAATTTAGGGCCGCTGCTTCAATTTCTCTGACTTGTCGGTGCAACTCTGAATGCTTTTCCCCAAGAAAATCGAAACAGACAAATCTTGTTAAATTTGCATACAAACCCCCTCCCCTCGCGCAAAATACTAACATTGCTTGTCGTCCAATTTGTTCGGCGGTTGCTGTGGCGTGGCGGTACAGCGGCAAACGCCTTTCTCCAGCAACTAAGGTAAGTGCTGGATGCAAACCTCTCGCCCACAAAGCCTCTGCACCGGCTCCCGCTAGCTGATATTCTGTCCATGTGGGCTTGGCGGCGGAAAGTACCTCTGTCATCGCTTCGCTGGCTAAACGCCCGACTCGCCGATATCGCTCTAATTCGCTTGACATCATTGTCTGTTTGCGGGATTGTAAAGATGCGATTATTGGCATTTCTTGGGAATTTGGTCGATCGCTCATGACGTTACCGCCACCAGTAATTTTTTTGACGAAAGCTTCGCGCTGTGCAACCTCAGCCCAAGGATAGATGTGCATTTGAAAGTTGGCTGGCAATTCCTCGTCTTGCAAACGTTGAGCTTCAATTTCATCGGTGAGAACCCAAGCGTTTTCGGCGGTAATTAATATTTCTGCAACTCCAGTTTCTGCGGTTAGCAATACTGTATGGGAACCGCCGGCTGTGGCCCAGGCAAACCAGTCAGTGCCTCGCAAGCGAAGGGATCTCGCTTTTGTTTCGGTTAAGGCTTTGCGGATGAATTCGAGTTTGCTTTCAACTTCTGGGTTTAATGAGTTTATCATATATGAAACAAGGAAGAAGGAAGAACGAAGAAGGAAGAACGAAGAAGGAAGAAGGAAGAAGGAAGAAGGAAGAAGGAAGAACGAAGAAGGAAGAAGGAAGAACGAAGAACGAAGAACGAAGAAGGAAGAAGGAAGAACGAAGAACGAAGAACGAAGAAGGAAGAAGGAAGAACGAAGAACGAAGAAGGAAGAAGGAAGAACGAAGAACGAAGAAGGAAGAAGGAAGAAGGAAGAAGGAAGAAGGAAGAACGAAGAACGAAGAACGAAGAACGAAGAACGAAGAAGGAAGAAGGAAGAAGGAAGAAGGAAGAAGGAAGAAGTCAACTCCCCGCTGCCCCAGAAGGGTGGAAGGAAGAAGGAAGAAGGAAGAAAATCACTGATTTTAGTTAACATTTCCTAAATCTAAAATCTACAATCTCTAAAATCTAAAATCTAAAATCTAAAATCCAAAATCGATAGATACTGCTTGCAATTCTTTAGCTTTTTCTTCGGGTAAAGCGTCGTTGGCAAACATTCCGGCGGCGAGTTCGGTTCCTGCTAGGTATTTTAATCGATCGCTCGATCGATAGGGCGGATAAAATTGGGCGTGCAAATGCGCTTCTGGATGGGGTTTCCCGTCTGTGGGCCCTTGAAACCAAGCCATCAAATAAGGGAACGGGCGATGCCACAAACCGTCGTATTTGAGGGTGACTGTTTTTAAGGCTTTAGCGAGTGATTGGCGCTGTTTTTCCGTCAAATCGACAAATGTAGCAGCGGGGGCGATCGGGGCAATCCACACTTCGTAAGGGTAGCGGGCACAAGCGGGGACAAAGGCGATCGCCTCTTCGTCTAAATAAATAATTCGCTGGTTGTCGGAAATCTCTTTTTGAATCAAATCTTGCAGCAAACCGCTACTGTTTTTTTGATAGTAAACCGATTGACATTCTAACATCCGTGCCGGCACCGGTGGCACGAACGGATAAGCGTAAATTTGACCGTGGGGATGGTGCAAAGTTACTCCGACTTCGACGCCGCGATTTTCAAAGGGCAAGACGTATTGAATTTCTGGATTACTGCCAATAACTGAAGTGCGATCGGCCCATACTTCTAACAATAATTCCAAATGAGATAACTCCAAACCACCCAAGGAAGCCAGCGGATCTTGAGTAAAAACAACGACTTCGCAAATGCCCTTGGCGGGCAAAGTTTCGACAATATTTGCAGGTGCGTTTTTTGCTTGCAAAGTCAGCGAGGGAAAGCGGTTGTCAAACACTGCTACATCGTAATCTCCCGGCGGCAATTCTGTCGGAAACTTAGCGTTAATTGTAGCTGCCAGCGGGTTGTATTCCGGCGGCGGCATGAAAGTTCTTCCCTGACGGTGGCTGGCGTATGCTACCCATTCCCCCCGCAAAGGATGCCACCGAAAGTGCGGGTTTGCCTCTACGGGTTCATTGCTGGGACTTACGGCCGCGATACCTTCTGGGATGGGGTAGCGACTGTACAGTGTGAGTGGGCGGCCGTCTGGTTTTAGCAATGTTTGGGCGTACATTTTTTGTAGGGGCGGGCGATCGGGTTTAATATATTTTAGGAGTATAACTTCGTGCTTTGAGAATCCGCCCCTACCTAAAGTCGCAAATTATGTTAACAAGTTTAGTTGGCAGTACGAACGTCAGCCGATCGTCCGCAAGTCCGCCAGGGGTTGAAACCCACGGGGGTTTGAGCGCACCTTGCCTTTAAAAGCAGATGCGATCGCTCCTCAATTAACAGACAAACCTTTTGCTAAATTTAGTTCAGTTTTTCTCTAGAGCTCTGTGATAAACTCTCTCAAGGCATTAGCACGGTTCAGCCAACCCTGCAAAAAGACATCCTGGGAAGAGTTTTGCCTAACTCTCCAGCGATGGTAAGCAATTCTTCCAGCGATAATCTTCAAGGCTGTTTCTTTGTTATTGTTAGGTCGCAGTTCACTTTCAGTTTGCGGCCCAAAAATTCCATCAGCAGTAATTCCTAATGCTTCCTGTAAAAACTCGACAGCACCCCTTACTCCAAAAAGGACAGCAGTATCAAAATGCACTATAGCTAGAGGCAATATCATTGAATCAGCCTCAGATGGTTCCCAATACATCTCGGAGTAGATTTCCATCACTTCGACCTCCTCAATAAACTTCACGTCCTTGGTGGGGAGTCCTTTGGCGATCCTGTAGCTGTCATAAGTTTTCTGGGTAATTCCTTTGTTTGTCGGCCCGCCTAAGTCAAATGGGTGATCGACAAAGCCTCCTTCCCATTTCAAGGTAAATTTAAGTGCCGTCGCAAGTTTTTTCGGCAAAGAACCGGGCGGATCGATAGGAAAAGTAATTACAATAGGCGTACCCCGGATCTCCATAAGTTTTTGGAAGAAGGTCTTCCCAAATAAGCCAGTATTCATGTTGTTGAGGAATACTGAATCGGTAAAACGAGTTAGCGCATTCTTAGTAACATTCCCAAAATTGCCATCTACATCAGACAATTTCAGCAGACCAATAGCATTAAGTCGGCTTTGGATTTCCCGAACTAATTCTTGGTCAGCAGTGAGTTCGTTCAAATTAATTACTCGGTTATTTTTCAAGATTTCCCCAAGTTTTGAGGGCTCCTTTTTTTCTCCTGATATATCGCGTGGCTTAGGGCCGCCTCCTTGCTGAAGAGAAACTCTATGTAGCCACATTGTTGCAGTAGATTCGATCTTGCTACTATCCCAAGTGTCATAAAAAACCAAAGCCTCGCGCAGGCTAAAGGCATTACCAGCAGAGGATATCAACCTGCGACTGTATAGTTTATTTTCACCTTTATTATCTGGTGAAAATTGTGAATTCTTACTATACCCACTGTAGAACCATTCTCCTGCTGGATCGTTGACCAACAAGTCACCCTTGTCGTTATAACCACGAATAACCAAAATGTGACCAGGACCCGTCCAATAGCCATGCAATATACATATTTCACCAGAATCAAGAGAGCGAGTAATGTCTGAGAGACTTCCCTTCAGGGTCAAATCATCTCTTAGCCCTAAACCTTCTAATAACCTCCTGATTCCATCGGGAGCACCGTGATCTATGCCAAGTCTATCAAAACGTGCTTTAACGTCATCTTCGTACTGCGGGAAGGAACCTAAATCTGCAACATTAAAATACTTTAAGCACATTGCTGCACTCGTAGGGCCGCAGGTGCGCCAAGGTTCAATCTGGTTATCTTCTTGACTGAAATACGGAACGTTATGATTAATAGCCATAATTTATTTCCAGTAAGTACAGCTTGTTTTAAAAGCTATTAAATAGATAAGCTAATCCGCATTTAAATTGCATAGTAAAATAAATTTTTCCTCTTGTGGGGAGTAGGGGTTGGGCAGGAGAGCCCGCCCTCAACATACAAATTAAATGCACAACAGCTTAACCCACGCCCGATCGCCCTGTCAATGAGAAAAAGTGAGTGAGTTTTGTAAAGTTGTTATACGGTTTCCTGAAACGCTACTGGCAAGCGGGTGAGAAGCCAGTAAACTTAAAATAATAAGTCAAGGTAGTGGCGATGAGAGGACAAAAAGCGCTGACAATAGTCGATCGGCTTTTACAAGCTGCGGGAGCATCTCAATGAAAGCAGCCCTCCGCTAGAAATTGGAGTTAGGAGTCAGGAGCCAGGAGCCAGGAGAAAAGAGGAAGAAGGAAGAAGGAAGGAGCCAGAAGAACTGTTTTTACAAATATGAGATGCTCCCCAAGCTGCTAACCACGGACAAAAACTTAACGATCTGCAATCTGCTGTATTTCTGGAAACTTGGGCGGAACATTCCTACTCGGAAATTGCCCAGCCGCTAGGTTACGAATACGACTAAGCTGTCACGCATTTAAATTGCATATTCAGGGCGGGCTCTTAGGCCCACCCCACAAGACTTAGATTATTTTTTGACATTCAATTTAAATGCACAACAGCTTACATCAAACAAGTGGGTTCGCATTTGTGGCGAAGTTTGTCTCAAATCTTGGGCGAACCAGTCTCCAAGTGCAATATTCAAGCTGTTTTGCGTCGCTACCAACAATCGCAACAAGCTCAGCAAGATTGGGGTGAAGCGATCGACTTTTCCCGGTTTTACGATCGTCAAAAGGAACTGCAAACGCTAGAAAGTTCGATGCTTGAAGAGCCCTATCGTTTAATTGGTATTTTTGGACTCGGTGGCATCGGTAAAGCTTTCGGCTATATTACTTTTATAATTGTTGTCGGCAGCGATCGAGATAAATTGTAGCTATCCGATCGGATTTAGGTGCACAAAATCCTCAAACAGTTGTGCAGTTTCGGCGAACTTTTCCCGATTGTAGAGCATCCAGGCACTTTCAAAAGCTGTTTTCGCGATCGACTTATACCAAATTCTGGTTGGTTACCCCTTGATGATTCGGATATTGAAATCGCGATCTGCACAAACTTTCGTCCCAGCAGAGGGGGACTAAGAAATAAACGGGTATTTAAGCCGTAATCTATAGCGATTTCATAAATTAAGCAGACAAGATTCAATGATAATAAATTTATGCTATAATTAAATTCTAATTTTTCAACCCAAATTCACCTATGCCAACTTTAACTGATATTGGCACTTTAATTATCCGCGATCCGGATCTTCGCGGTGGCATCCCTATCATTGCAGGTACTGCCACATCAGTGCAGCGAATCGTAGCCTTATACAAACAAGGTAATAGTGCTGAGGAAATAGCAGCCGATTTGGATCATCTCACCCTAGCGCAGGTTTATGCTGCACTAACTTATTATCACGCAAATCGAGCAGAAATTGAAGCTTATTTAGCTGCTGAACAAGCGGAATATGAACGTTTGGCAGCATTAAACAAGCTAAAAATGCAGGAGACAGCATGAGCCAAATTCGTCTTTACTTAGATGAAGATTCACGCAGCAAAAAACTATTGCAAGCTTTACAAAGTCGCGGTGTAGATGTAATTACCGTTGCCGAAACAGGAATGTTATCTCGCAGTGATGAAGCTCAACTGAGTTGGGCTTTTGCGAATCAAAGGGTAATTTATAGTTTCAACACTAGGGATTTTTATCGAATCCATACTAATTGGCTAGAAAGAGGTGATTCTCATGCAGGAATTATTTTAGGACAGCAAAATTATTCTGTGGGAGAACAAATGCGTCGCATTTTGAGTCTGATTTCTGCCAAGTCAGCAGCAGAAATGCAAAATCAGATAGAGTTTATCAGTGATTGGACTCAAGAGTAAAAATATTGATTAACTAAAATCCGATGAAGGTCTTTACATCCCCAGTCCGCTGGGAGTGGACGAAAGTTTGTGTAGTAGCGGTTTCAACCCCCGAACGGTCGATCGCTCTTGGTAGCAAATTTTAGTCCTTGAAATGAGGACTCTTCGTCGTGACTACGATCGCAATTCCCAATTACCCACTATATTTATCGATCGACCATGCGATCGAGCTTTTCCTTAACCAACAAGTCTAACAACGAGCGCAACACAAACAAGCCACCGAATCCCGAAACCGCAAAAGCTGCGATCGCCCCCGTTTGATATCCGCCCACTAGCAGCACTGCACCCGACAAAAACCCAAAACCACTCAAACAAGCGAAAATTAGAGTTTTCAGGGCTAAATTAATGCGTTTCAAGGCTCTTTCGCTCTCTAGATTTCGCACTCTAATTTGCAGTTCGCCCTCTTCAATTCGCTGCTCCAAACGCTTGAGAAAAACTTGCGATTTGCTCGGCTGCCGTAACTTATATGTAATAAAACTTCGTGCTTGCCTTGCCAATTCTCCGATCGCACTTCCCCGCCCCTTGCTCACCGCAATACTCTTGACAAAAGGCTGAGCGGATGCTAGGAAATTGTAGTCAGGGTCGAGAGTTCTAGCAATGCCGTCGAGAGTCGTCACGGACTTGACAATAAACATCATTTCTGCAGGCAACCGAAACGGTTGCTGCTCGAACATGATGTAAAGTTCGTTCTTAATTTCATTAAAAGCTTGAAAGTCGATCGGCTTATCAATAAACTTATCCAACAGAAAAGCAATCAGCCTGCGTACCGGCATCATATCCGGCATCGGCTCAACCAAGCCGATCGTAATTAAAGTATTGAGTACCTCGTCAGTATCCTTTCTCATCACAGCAAAAAAAGTCTTGACCATTTGGTCTTTAGCCAGAGACTTCACCTCCGCCATCATCCCAAAATCGTAAAAAATTAAGCTACCATCTTCTGTCACCGCCAAATTTCCCGGATGCGGGTCAGCTTGAAAAAAGCCGTCAATTAATAACTGTTTCAAATAACAGCAAATCCCGAGTTGATTGAGCTTCACAATATCGACTCCAATCGCCTCTAAACTAATGCGATCGTCCACCTTAATACCTGGTGCGTATTCTAGAGTCAGCACTTTTTTAGTAGTGTATTGCCAGTAGACTTTCGGGACAATAATCTGAGGATATTCTCGAAAATTATGGCTAAAGCGATCGGAATTTTTACCTTCTTGCAGGTAGTCTATTTCTTGATATAAAATCTTAAAAAACTCGTGATAAATAGATTCCAGGTCATACTTGCGCGTCCCAGGCAAATAGCGATCGCAAAAACGCATCACTTGGCGCACCGCCTTCACATCTAAATCAAATAAACTTTCCAAACCCGGACGCTGCACCTTTACAATCACATCTTCCCCGGTGTGCAGCCTCGCTTTGTGCACCTGTCCCAGACTCGCAGCCGCCAGAGGCGACGGGTCAAAATCGCGGTACAAAGCATAAATATCCTTGCCTAACTCTGATTCTACAAGAGCGATCGCCTCTTCGGAACTAAACGGAGGAACCCGATCCTGCAACTGTTCGAGTTCCTTCACATACTCAAGCGGCAACAAATCCGCCCGAGTCGAGAGAGACTGCCCGATTTTAATAAAAGTCGGGCCTAAATTCAGCAAAGTATTGACCAACCAATGAGCGCGAATTCTCCTAGTTTGAGGCGAATTATTTTGCAGCAGTGCGTCCCACCACAAAAAAAACATAAACTTTCCCGCCGCTGCAAAAATGTCTATTTGCCGTGCCAGTGGCGAATATTTAGAACGTTGCCAACGCAGGGTTTTAGGTGCAGCTTTTGTGAGCATAATATTGGCGATCAAATTCCATGCACCGTGACAATTTTTAGGGACTATCCAGGACGCAGAAACCGGCTTGTACGAAAAGACGGGTTGCAGACCTTTGAAACAGTTAAAAAACTCAGTTTCTTTGGTCTCTACTGCCTAATATCATCTCCGGCTATACAATTATAATTAAGTTCCTAGTAAGTAATGCCAGTCCTGATTAATTAATAAATAGAGGACAGTCGTACTCACTACAAACACGCGCTAATTACGGGCCAATAACCCGACATAATATAAGTCCTGGGGAAAATCAGCAATGGAGAACCGGCAATTTAGACGGGCAACCAGACAAACCATTCAAAACAGAGGACTTGGTAGCGTTTACGACATTTCCAAATCTGCCTCTTCTGGCAAGTCTTCTAGTTTCGCCTGTTCGCTGCCAATTCCCAGCAGCTTCTCAACCGAACTATTCTTCTACATTACAGAGTTCCGCTGCTAATTGCGGCAGAGTCAGAGTAAAAGATGTGCGCCACAAATTGTCAGCTTCTGAACTTTCGGCAGGACAGCTAGATACATCAATAGTACCATTCAAGTGCTGCACTAAAGACTTTACCAGAGCCAGACCCAAACCCGTACCGGCGATAGCTTGGTCAGTAATGCCAGTGCCACGGCGGAACTTGTCAAAGATGTGGGGCAAATCAGCAGCCGAAATGCCGGGCCCGAAATTAGAAATGCTCAGGACAATATAGCCGGCTGCCTCAGACACCTCCAAAACTACCGCCGTTCCAGAAGCAGAGTATTTTCCAGCATTCGTCAGCAGTTCCAGCAGTATCCGATTGAGAATGTCCGGGTCAGTTTCCCAGCAAGGGGTCAACTTGGGCAAATCCACCTTCAGAGTCAATTGCTTATCCGCCCACTGTTTTTCAAAATCCCTAACTAAATCTTGAAATAAACGGTTGAGATCGATTTTGATTAGAGAAATCGGGACTTGCTGAGGCTCAAACTGCTTGAGGGCTAGCAAATCGTTAACCAGAGCAGTTTCCTTAGAACACTGCTGTTCTAGAATGTCGAGATACTTAGTCCGACTCGCTGACGGCAGTTCAGCTTGTTTGAGCATGAGAATCGCCAGCTTCATGATTGTTAAAGGGGTACGCAACTCGTGACTCAGAGTGCTGAGAAACTCGTCTTTAATCAGCTTCAATTTCCGCATTTGCTCTAGCTGATTGGCAGATTGTTCGTACAGTTTCCCCTGCAGGTCGAGACTTTGCTGCAACTGAGCGGTTCTGTCGAAGACTACGCTTTGCAATTCCTTAAGCCTTTGAGTTTGGATAATCATCTTGCTCACTTGAGCGCTGACTGATTCGAGAACTTCTAATTCTTCCGGGCTCCAAGTGCGCGGATCAAAGTGCTGCAAAACTAAGAAACCCAAAACTGTTTCCTGGCAGCTACCGCCCGTGAGGGGAACCAGCAGCAAGCCGCGAATGCCTTGGAGTTTCAAAATTTCTGTGGCTGCTTCTTGTTCTTTGCCGATTAATTCGCCTGCGTCAGCCAGGGCTAGGGGTTTGGGTGCGCTGTGGAATGCTTGGTGGCACAAATTAGATTCTGACAGCCAAAAAGCGGGAGAGGTATTTGGTTTTGAGGTCGGGATTTTGGATGGGGAATTAGCAGTTTTATCCTTGTTTTTTGTTTTGGATGTTGAGCTTTTTTTTCCGGCAGTGCTTTGTGCTATTGGCTGTTTGTTTGGATATTTTTTTACAACGGATTCGCAAACTAATTCGATTTTCGCTTTGGGAGTTTGATTGGGGGAGCAAGTTGTAAATAGAGGATCTGTATATTTCAATAGGAGGATTTGGCCTCTATCTACTTCCAGGGTAGCGACGGTATTTTCAATAACTTGCTGCAATATTCGATCGACTTCTGAATTTGTGTCGATCGAGGCAGCAACTGACCTGAGTAGATTTTTGTATTTAGCTTGTCCCTGTAACTGTGCGTTTAAGCTGGCAATTTCTTGAGTTTTTTGAATGTGAGAAATCGCACTGCCGATCGCCTCTGATGCTGCTTCAAGGCGCTGCCGATCGGCTACCGACCACTCGTGAGGTTGCAACTTACCAAGAATCATCATGCCATTTACAGCCCCTCCAAATCGCGCAGGCCCTGCCAAAATTGCCCGAAAAGGCAGCGCAGTCACAGGGGCATTGGACGATGAAGTTGCCGGAATATCAAGATAGTCGGATATCGTCACTATCTCGCCGTCTGCTAGGACATTTGCCCAAAGGGGATGTTCGAGTGATATGCTAGGCGGTTTTAATCTGGTGGTTTGGGGGTGTTCCGGTGTTTCAGTGGAATCGGCAACACCAGCCACATAGGGAAAATCACTGCTATTTTGCCAGTAAGCATTCGGATGTACTACTTTCTGGTCAACCACAGCAGCAACCACACAGAAATCTGCCCCCCATGCAACCCCCAAAGTATTGGCTATTTGCAGCAGCAGGATTTCTCGATCGAAGCTGGTCGCGAGAATTTGGGAAATTTGTCGCCCGAGAAGGGCAGGATCGACCTGGAACTGCATAAGACGATCCAAAAAGTTTTGGACTGATACTGGTTCTGGGATTTGCGGTAAATGCAAAGTGCAAGACTCTGACGGCGATCGGTCGATCGAAGTAAACTCTTGACTTCCCTGGCGATCGATCATGGCAACCAAGCCTTTATTCTAAGATGTTTGAGCCGACTCGCGCTGCAAATATAGAACCTATCCATAACTGTCGGCTTGACTGTTATGAGCCGGTTTTCTGTGTTTGTGCAGCCGATCGGCGGGTCGATCGATATGTGAAAATATACCCTGATCTGACTGAGTTCTATTTTCCTGTTTTCTACCCTTCGATCTGTACGGGATGAACTTTACCATCCTTTACCGGATGATTATCAATCCCATTCCCGCTAATTTTGACGGTTATTAGTAGTATGAAGCTTTTCTAGAGACCGCTTAGTGACACCCATCTCCTCACCCTGTGATGTTTCCTCTTTAAGTTTGTGATCTTAACAAATTTTATTTTGATACAAATGGGCCGATCGAGTAACGCCGATCGCAAAAATTCAAAATCCCCAAATTATGACTCATAACGCCGGCTGAGAGTTTCCGAGTTTTTACTCAACAACTCATTTTTCACCACACCTAGAGCAGCGCGGCGAACTCTCTTGTTAAATTTATCAGAAAAATGGGTCTAAAACCCCGTCGTTCTACGACGGCTTTGAGCTAGAATAGAGAAGTCTACAGGCTCAAGACGCGTTGAAATAGCTACGATAAGAGCGCACCTAGACAGTTTGAAGGGGCAATGCTTAACTGCAACCCTGAAGACACCAAGCTTTTTGCTTGAGTACAACGAAACATAGTCGCCTAGCGGGCATTGGGAGACTCTAAACAGACGGGGAGCGACGGTAAGACTACTTTGGTAGCGCGTTGCTGTGAAGCGTTAAGGAATCCTCGCTCATGAAAGGACGAGGAGGTATGTCAATTATTTTGTGCTTCCTGTTGGGCTTTATCGCTATTTTCGCGGTAAAGTGCCGTCCGGTTCTGAGCCGTTGTGTAGCGGGGATGCTTGGAAGGCACAGCGGCCATCAAATCGGAAGCTTGCTGCCACTTAGCAGCTACGACTAACCAATCCTGGCGAGATTGAGCGGTTTTGCCCTCGGTGGCTGCTTGTTCGGCTACTCGCACTGCTTGGGCAAAAGAGTCAACAGTCTCCTTAGAAATTTTCAAAGCAGGTTTTGCCTCCGAGGAAGGGCTAGTGGCAACTGCTTGGGTGGTAGCTTGTGTGCTGTTTGGCACTTGGGAATTGAGCCCTTTGTGAATGGCGGCGGCAGCAGCTAGCAACAGCACACTCAAGCTGATGCCGCCGACGATACCGCGCTGAAATTGCCGCGGTTGCTGCATCGATCGAGGTATAGCCATTCTCGGCAAAGCCCGCTTGCCTGCGAGAGCTTGGCGTTCGTGATGGTTGCTCAGAGCTAAACGCTTGAACAAATTAGGCTTTCGGAGTTTAATTTCTTGAGACCACAACAGTTGATTTTCGGGATCGCGGCTAATTTCTTCCAGCCACAGCAGTTGGTGTTCTCGGACAAGCCGACTGTTGATGTTGACTCGGCGAATATTGTGGGGCGAAATGCGTTCCAAAATTTCTCGGACTCGATCGACCAAACTAGACTCTTCGAGCAGTTGGGGCGTTGCAGCTTCGCACAGCAGTTGCAGCACCCCGTCTGCAAACACGGCTCTGGCCCTGACGCCTACCTGTGCCAGTTCGTCATTAAGGATTTGAATAATCGATGCAACCGAGCCCTCGCGAGCTTGTCGAGCAATGTCATCTATTGGATTTGCCATAAAACTATCTTGACGCTTAGCAATCTGTTAATTGTTAACCCAAAGTCTCGGATCTAATTTTTACTCATACAGGTTATCACTGACACTGCCAGGTTAAAATGAACAGATGCAAATCTTGCATACCGATCCACTTAAAATTATCACCACAGCATCGAGCGAGGCTAACAGGAAATAAACTATGGGTAAAGTAATTAGCGGTCAAATTTTTGTTGTAGACGACAACATCGATACAGATCAAATTATCCCGGCCGAATACCTGACCCTGGTTCCCTCGAAGCCGGACGAGTACGAGAAACTAGGCAGTTACGCGATGATTGGGTTGCCCGATCGCTACGGTAAGTTTATCGAATCCGGTGAACAGAAAACTAGGTATCCGATTATCATAGCGGGCGAAAATTTTGGCTGCGGTTCTTCGCGGGAGCACGCTCCGATAGCTTTGGGGGCCGCTGGCGTCACAGCAGTGGTGGCTTTGTCTTACGCGCGCATTTTCTTTCGCAATTGCTCGGCTACTGGCGAATTGTACCCGATCGAATCAGTCGAGCGGCTCTGCGACTTGTTTGTAACGGGCCAAGAAGTGACGATCGACTTTACAGCAGAGGTAATTGTCAACCACACTCTCGATCGAACTTTCTCGCTCAAGCCGTTAGGAGAAGTAGGGCCAGTGATTGATGCCGGAGGGTTGTTTGACTACGCGCGCCAAACGGGAATGATTGCGGCTCGCTCTTAACTGTTAAACCCCCTGCAATGTAGGGTGCACGCCCGATCGCACCTTACAAATATCTCCCTCCTCAAACCCCTGCAATGTAAGGTGCGTGCCAATTTTCTCAAATCGAGTCAATAAAATTTAACAAAATACGTTGGTGAGCAATCCCAAAAGGTCGCACATCTCCTGACTGCTCAGAAAAGCATTTGCCCGCCCGAATATCATCGGGTGCTAACAACTTCATATCCCAACCCTCAAGCAAAACTAAATCTTTGACATCTGCACTAAGTTGTGCATGAAAAACGTGGCGAACCACATCTTTTTCCACATCGCAACAGAAAAAAGAAACACTTGGAGGAGCATAGCCAATTTCCTCTGATAATTCCCGCAATACAGCCACTTGGGCAGTTTCTCCCGGTTCCAAGTGTCCGCCAAACAAAGCCCAATGTCCGGGATACCTGATATGAGGAATATCGTCTCGCAACTGACAGAGAAACTTGCCGTCTTGGTACAAAATCGCGATCGCAACGTGAATTTTAGTCATAAGAAAGTTATGAAACGAGCAATGTAGGGGATTAACGGATTTAACGGATTTAACGCAGGGATATTGAGGATAAAAGGAAAAGGGAAGAAGTTAGGTACGAGAGAGGAGAGAAGTTGGTGTAGTAGAGGCAGGTAAACCGTAATCTGTAATATAAACAAAAGAGCTGATCAACCCGCCCCGACGAGGATATTATAGTCGATCGACTTTCAGCATAAATAAACATACCCATAGCGCTGGGGCGCAACTACAGACCTTGGATTTTTATCAAATGGAGGTACTTAATTATTGAAACAAATTAGCATCTTCCTATTTTTATTTATTGGCCGCTGGAGTGCGCTTTAATTGTTCCATTTCCTCAACATAAACTTCACCTAAATCTTTTCCGGCCAATTCCTTCAGAGTAATACTCTTGTAGCGGACTTCTCCCTTCAGCAACACTTCATCGCCAAGCTGGGGCAACTCTTGCTGGGTTAAAATCCAAATACTGCCAGTACCATCGTCAAGTTGATAAGCCGCATTCCCTACAAATGGAGCGCGATTTTCTACCTTTCCCCGGAGATAAACTTCAGCATCCACTTGCCGCTTTTGTTGAACGTCGCCAATGCTAGCAACATTAAAGCCAAGATTAAGTTGAGACATGGGTAAATTGCCGCAACTGAAGAAACCGCTGGCGAGGATTAGCGACAAAGAGCTGGTACAGAATCTTTGAACCCAAACTTGCTTAATTGCAGTAGTCATTGGTCAACTGATTTGAGATTTGAGATACGACTTACTTTAACAGAATCCCCAGAATTGATCGCAAGTAAGAAATTTCTCTAGTGTAGTCCTTGGCGGGGATTAAGCTAAAATCTAAAATCGTCAGCCCCTAACCCAGAGTCTACAATGGATGCCAAAACTGCTCAAATACTAGATGGCAAAGCTTTAGCGACAAAGATTCAAAGCGAGCTGAGCGATCGAGTCCGTGCCCTACAACCCCAAAAGGGGCGTCCTCCGGGACTTGCGGTGCTGATGGTGGGGGACAACCCAGCTAGTGCAGCCTATGTTCGCAATAAAGAGCGAGCCTGCGCTAAAGTTGGCATAGCTTCCTTCGGCCAGCATTACCCCGCAAACGCAACTCAAGCCGAACTAGAACTTGCCATTCGTGCACTCAACGAGGACGATCGAGTAGATGGCATTTTAGTTCAATTACCGCTACCAGAACACTTAGATGCAATTGCCCTGCTGTACCAAATTGCCCCCGACAAAGATGCTGACGGACTTCACCCTGTAAATTTAGGCCGTCTGGTGCGTGGGGAGGAAGGTTTGCGGAGTTGTACTCCCGCCGGAGTGATGCGGTTATTGCAGGAATACCAGATTGATTTAAAAGGAAAAAATGCCGTTGTTTTGGGCCGAAGTATTTTGGTGGGTAAACCGATGGCGCTGATGCTGTTAGAAGCCGACTGCACTGTTACTGTAGCTCATTCGCGGACGCAAAACATAGAATCGATTACCAATCAAGCCGATATTTTAATAGCCGCAGTCGGCCGCACAGAAATGATTACAGCTAATATGGTCAAACCTGGATCAGTAGTAATTGATGTCGGTATTAACCGCGTCGTCAATCCAGACGGTACGAGTCGTTTGGTCGGAGATGTTGATTTTAATTCTGTTAAAACAGTAGCCGAATTTATCACGCCGGTGCCCGGAGGAATCGGGCCGATGACTGTTGCTATGCTTTTGGAAAATACCGTTTCGAGTTATATTGAATACGGTTCTAATTGAATTGGTGCCAACTTGTGAACCCGTATTGGCTCAATTAGTAGGGTTAGTAATCTACCAACACACAGAGATTTTAGCTATGGCTTTAAAACCCGATCCATCAGGGATAGTGCGCTTAATTGGCGACAACACCTCGGAATTCATTGCACTTTCTCCTGGAGATGTAACCAATTTCCCTTTAGGAGCTTGGGCGCTCGATGGCGACGATACAGTAAATGGCTCAGGGGCTAGCGAGTTAATTTTGGGAAATGAAGGGGAAGATTTTCTCATAGGTTTTGCAGGCAACGATTCTGTATTTGGGGGAAAAGGAAGAGATGGCCTGTATGGAGCGGATGGAAATGACTGCCTCAGTGGTGGTCTAGATGCTGATTGGCTTATTGGAGACTCTGGCGATAATCTTTTAGGCAATGATATTTTATTTGGGGGTAGAGGCAATGATGTTTTAGAGGGCGCAGGGGGGGATAACACTCTGGTTGGTGGCTTGGGCAGAGATATATTAAGTTGTGAGTTTGGCGGTAATTTATGCGTTCTGGGAATAGATCCTGCCACTACAGATATCAATTCTAGTGATCTGATCGGATTGTTTGATCCTGGTTTTGATATTATTGGATTAGCCAGTGGCTTAACGGTGAATGATATAGTTTTGGAGTCGGTACAGGATGTGACAATAACAGTTAGTTTCGATGGACCGCAAGCTTTACTACTCCTGTCTCCAGAGCGGGCAAGGGAAAATAGCGAACGTCTTTCAGGGACTCTAATCAGAGTCAGGAATTCTAACGCGATTTTAGGTTTTGTAGACGATGTAACGCCTAATGAACTACAAAGCAGCATTGTTTCCGTTCAGGGTTTCTAATTTCAGGCCAATCACTGGTGGCCTGAAAAACTTATCATATTGTTAGCCACAAATTAACTCCTGATATTTACAGGAGTTACGCAGAAACGCTAGTAGTAGGGTGCGTGTTTCGCACCTTACTACTATGAGTCGTGTAAAAATTGACTGTGCAGCGTAAGTCTTGTAAAATTCTTTACTCTTTGAGTTTGCATCGGCGGACGAAAGTTGGTGTAGTAGCGATTTCAAGCTCGGATCGAAATCACTAATCACTAAGATTTACGGTGAGAAATTATTGATAGCAACAACGCGAATTCGGCGTTGTCAATCCAGACGGTACGAGTCGTGGGGCCCCAGATGTGGATTTTAATGCTGTTAAAACAGTAGCCGAATTTATCACGCCGGTGCCGGGAGGAATCGGGCAGGTGACTGTTGCTATGCTTTTGGAAAATACCGTTTCGAGTTATATTGAATACGGTTCTAATTGAATTATGATCCACTTGTGAGCCAGTATTGGCTCAAGTAGGGTTAGTAATCTACCAACACACAAAGATTTTAACTATGGCTTTAAAACCGGATGCGTCAGGGATAGTGCGCTTAATTGGCGACAACACCTCGGAATTCATTCAACTTTCTCCTGGAGATCTAACAAACTTCCCTTTAGGAGCTTGGGCGCTCGATGGGGATGATACAGTATATGGCTCAGGGGCTAGCGAGTTAATCCTGGCAAATGAAGGGGAAGATATTCTCGCAGGTTTTGCAGGCAACGATTCTCTATTTGGGGGAAAAGGAAGAGATTTGCTGTCTGGACTGGAGGGGAATAACTCCCTCAGTGGTGGTCTAGATGCTGATATTCTTATTGGAGACACTGGCGATGATATTTTATTTGGGGGTAGAGGCAATGATGCTTTAAGCGGCGCAGGGGGGGATAACACTCTGGTTGGCGGCTTGGGCAGAGACTTATTAAGTGGTGGGTTTGGCAATAATTTATGCGTTCTGGGAATAGACCCTGCGACTACAGATATCAATTCTAGTGATATAATCGAAAGTTTTGATCCTGATTTAGATCGCATTGGATTAGCGAGTGACTTAACGGTCAATGATATAGTGTTGGAGCCAATACAGAATGTGGAATTAACATATACGTTCGATCTGCCGCAAGCTTTACAACCATCACTCCCTCCAGGTCCGGCCGGCGCAAGTGGGTCTGCTTCAGGAACTCAACCCAGAGGCGGAATTACCGGAGTTTATTCAGGAACTCTCATCAGAGTAAGAAATTCTAACGCGATTTTAGGTTTTGTAGACGATGTAACGCCTAATGAACTACAAAGCAGGATTGTTTCCGTTCAGGGTTTCTAAGTTTAGGACAATCACTGGTGGCCTGAAAAACTTATCATATTGTTAGCCACAAATTAACTCCTGATATTTACAGGAGTTACGCAGAAATGCTAGTAGTAGGGTGCGAAATACGCACCTTACTACTATGGGTTCTGTAAAAATTGACTGTGCAGCGTAAGTCCTGTAAAATTATTTACTCTTTGAGTCCGCATCGGCGGACGAAAGTTGGTGTAGTAGCGATTTCAAGCTCGGATGGAAATCACTAATCACTAAGATTTAGCGTGAGGAATTTAAGATAGCAACAACGCGAATTCGGCGTCGTCAATCCAGACGGTACGAGCCGTTTGGCCCCAGATGTGGACTTTGATGCTGTTAAAACAGTAGCCGGATTTATCACGTCGGTGCCGAGAGGAATCGGGCCGATGACTGTTGCTATGCTTTTGGAAAATACCGTTTCGAGTTATATTGAATACGGTTCTAATTGAATTGGGACCAACTTGTGAGCCAGTATTGGCTCAAGTAGGGTTAGTAATCTACCAACACACAAAGATTTTAGCTATGGCTTTAAAACCGGATGCGTCAGGGATGCGCTTAATTGGCGACAACACCTCGGAATTCATTCAACTTACTCCTGGAGATCTAAACAACTTCCCTTTAGGAGCTTGGGCCCTCGATGGCAACGATACAGTAAATGGCTCAGGGGCTAGCGAGTTAATCCTGGGAAATGAAGGGGAAGATTCTCTCCGAGGTTTTGCAGGCAACGATTCGGTATTTGGGGGAAAAGGAAGAGATTACCTGGATGGATCTGATGGAAATGACTGCCTCAGTGGTGGTCTAGATGCTGATTTTATTCTTGGAGAGGCTGGCGAGGATATTTTATTTGGGGGTAGAGGCAATGACTTTTTAGACGGCCAAGAGGGGAATAGCACTCTGGTTGGCGGCTTGGGCAGAGACGTCTTAGAGTGTCAGTTTGGCAATAATTTATGCCTTCTGGGAATAGATCCTGCCACTACAGATATCAATTCTACAGATGTGCTCCTAAATTTTGATCCTGATTTTGATCGCATTGGATTAGCGAGTGGCTTAACGGTCAATGATATAGTGTTGGAGCCGCTACAGAATGTGACATTAACATTTAGGTTCGATTTGTTGGAAGCTTTACAATTATTGGTTCCTCCAGCTTTCCTCAGCGAATTCAGCGGCTCTGCTTCAGGAACTCTCATCAGAGTCAGAAATTCTAACGCGATTTTAGGTTTTGTAGGCAATGTAACGCCTAATGAACTACAAAGCAGCATTGTTTCCGTTCAGGGTTTCTAAATTCAGGACAATCAGTGGTGAGCTGACAAACTTATCATATTGTTAGCCCTAAATTAACTGCTGATATTTACAGGACTTACGCAGAAACGCTAGTAGTAGGGTGCGAAATACGCACCTTACTACTATGGGTCATGTAAAAATTGGCTATGCAGCATAAGTCCTGTAAAATTCTTTACTCTTTGAGTCCGCCTCGGCGTACGAAAGTTGGTTTAGTAACGATTTCAAGCTCCGAGCGAAATCACTAATCACTATGATTTACCGTGAGGAATTTTTGACAGCAACAACGCGAATTCGGCGATAATCTGCACTCCAATTACCATCGCGGTACAGCGCCGATCGCAAACGCTCTTCAACGGAGTTAATTACCTGCGATCGCACATCATCAGACAACCCCGACAAAAACCCGCCAGCAAACATCTCAATCCAATTTACCATACCCGCGCTGCCACATTTTAGGGGAGTCGGTCGATCGAACAAAACCGCATAACCCACATCAAATCCCTGCTTTTCCAAAAGCCCAGCATACTCGCCAATACTCGGAAAATACCAAGGATTAAGCGCTTCAGGCTCCTCACAGCCAATTTCTGACAAAACACTCAAAAGTGCCCGGACGATCGCCCCCACGTTCCCCTTACCGCCAAACTCAGCCACAAAACGCCCTCCCGGCTTCAGCGCTTTTTCCACACAATTAATCACAGCATCCGGCTGCTTAATCCAGTGCAAAACCGCATTAGAAAACACAGCATCTAACGGCTCTCCTACTTTAAAACTCCTCGCATCTGCGGCAGCGAATTTAATGTGAGGATAGTTAACTTTTGCCGTGGAAATCATCGACAAAGAGGAATCAATACCTTGCACACAAGCACCACTTTGAGCAATCTTTTCAGTTAACTGTCCCGTACCGCAGCCCAAATCCAGAATTTGTTCACCAGCCTTCGGAGCGAGTAACTCCAAAAGTGATTCGCCGTACTGCCAAACAAAAGCATGATTTTGCTCATAAAGAGCTGAATTCCAATAATTTTCTGACATCTCTTCTCTTCTTTCCTCTTTTTTTCTCTTCTCTTCGCGTTCTTAGCGCCTTCGCGGTTCGTTATTAAATTATTTGCCAGCAAGCAGATTAATTGCATTCCCATCAATACGGCAAACTCTAATATTTTCCAAAATCCGGGCTCCCTGCTTTTCATAAAAAGCAATTCCGGGCGCATTTGCAGTATTAACAGTCCATTCCATACGGCCGCAATTTGTTGACTCAGCAATTTGTGCCAAATACTTTAACAGCGCTGTCCCGACTCCCATACCGCGCATAGGAGCTTGCACAAATAAATCATCAAGCCAAAGGCACGGCTGCGTCAATAAACTTGAATAGGACGAATAAAAAAGAGCAAATCCTACCGCTTTTCCCGCAACTTCCGCCAACAAAACCCGCACTAGCGGAGGCTGGCAAAACAAGGTTTTCTGCAATTTATCGGCTGTTGCTTTCAACAGATTTTTACATCCATCAAACTCGCTTTTTTGTGAAATAAAATCCAGGATTAATTCCAAATCTGCCAGCTCTGCTTCTCTAATTTTGATATCCAAATTAGCCATTGTTTAATTCTCAATCTCGCCTATTAATCACTGTATTAAATGTCTTCATAAATGTCCAATATATGTTTAACTAACAACTTATACTTTTAAAATATCAATGATTGGGGAGCTATGGAACTTCGGCATTTGCGTTATTTCATTGCAGTTGCAGAGGAATTGAATTTCACTCGTGCAGCGGAAAAACTGCATATTGCTCAACCTCCACTGAGTCAACAAATCCAGCATTTGGAGGCAGAGTTGGGGTTTCAACTGTTTCGCCGCACCAAGCGGACGGTGCAGTTAACGGCAGCGGGACAGGTTTTTTTCGAGGAGGCCGGGAAAATTCTGCAACAAGTCGATCGAGCAATTCAACTCGGCCGACAAACCAGTCGGGGCGAACTCGGCCAACTGACAATCGGCTTTGTGAGTTCGGCAGCACACAACGTGGTTCCAGCGATTTTGCAGGCTTTTCGCACTCGGTGTCCCGCCGTCAAGCTGGAACTGCACGAACTGACGACAAACGAACAGTTGCAGCGGCTGCGGTTCGGGCAAATTGATATCGGCTTCGTGCGCCCTCCGGTTGAGGAAGATGGGATCAATTCTGAAATCGTTTTTCGAGAATCGCTGATCGTGGCACTGCCAGAAACGCATCCGGCGGCCGATCGCACGCATCTTGAATTACGCGAACTTTCCACGGAACCGTTCATTTTATTTCCGCGTTCCCAGGCTCCGGGGTTGTACGATGCGATCGTCAGTCTTTGTCAACAAGCAGGTTTTAGCCCGATCGCAGCTCAAGAAGCAATTCAAATGCAAACCATTGTCAGCTTGGTAGCCGCCGAGATGGGAGTGGCGATCGTCCCGGCATCAATGCAAAATTTTCAGCGCAGCGGGGTTGTTTACAAAGCGTTACCAGAATCAACCTGCATTGTGGCGATCGCTCTGATTTGGCGCAGCGATTCAACGGCGGCGGTGCAGCGGTTTTTGGAAGTCGCCAGACACATTAGCGGATTTGAGTAATTAAAAATTATTTTTCATAAACTATTTAATAATTCAATGCCGATTTGGCGGTAACATAGCTTGGCGAGTCAATGCACAAGCAGTTGCAATAATTTCAGCAGCTCGTTCAATTTCCAACCCTGTAGTAAATTTGCCGATACCGAGCCTCAATGCGCCCTGAATTAAATTTTCAGGCAAGTCTAATGCTTGAAGAACATGAGAGGGAGCCTCCACACCAGACGAGCACGCAGCACCTGTAGAGATAGCCAACTGAGAACGAACTCTAGCAACGATCGCACTGCTGGGAACATCGGGGATAGAGATGTGGAGATTACCAGCTAAGCGACAAGAGACATCTCCGTCGATCACTAAACCAGGAATTTTCTCTAATAGCAAGGTTTGTAATCTGTCTCGGCTTTGGGCGATCGCCCTTTCATCTTCTTCCATTTCCAACTGACGCAAGCGACAGGCTTCCCCTAATCCAACAATACCAGGAACGTTAAAAGTTCCAGACCTCAACCCCTTCTGATGCCCACCTCCAAAGATAATTGGTTTTAGGTGATATCCTTTCCTGACAACCAGTGCCCCAGAACCTTTAGGCCCGTACAGCTTGTGTGCAGAAATGGCTAATTGACACTCCCTGGCCTTAAGGCACAGGGATTCTTGAATCAGCCAGTCGATTTGCTCGTTGATGTCGCCACCATTGAGTAGAGATCGGTCTGTCCCCAAGCGTGAATTTCGGCGTGCCCCGCCGTATTTAAATTAATTTTTGACTGCTTCAACCCTTTCGCCAAAATGTTTTTTGCGGCATTATGATCGCGATCGAGTATCGTTCCACAACCACAAATATGGGTTCGAGTTGACAAGGTTTTTTTAACTAAATTGCCACAATTTGAACACTCCTGGGACGTGTATTGAGGTGCTACAGCACTTATTGTTTTGCCGTAGACTTTCCCAAAATACTCCAACCACTGAGCAAATTGTGACCAAGCTGCATCGCTAATTGATTTAGCAAGCTTATGGTTTTTCACCATATTCCGCACCTGAAGGTCTTCATAGGCTACAAAATCGTTAGATTTTACCACGCACAACGCCGTCTTTATGGCGAAGTCTTTACGCTGCCTCGTGACTTTCAGGTGTTTTCTTCCCAACTTATTGATTGCTTTTTTCCGATTGCCCGAACCTTTCTTCTTTCGAGAAACACGTTTCTGCAATCTTTTCAAAGCTTTTTCGCTTTTTCGGAGGTAGCGAGGATTGGCGACCGTTTTGCCATCGCTATCAGTGTAGAAATGGTTTAACCCAACATCTATTCCGATAACTTTGCCAGTAGAAATAGATTCCTCTTTTCGCTCCACATTGATGCAGAATTGGGCGTAGTAGCCATCGGCACGACGTACAATTCTGATTCGTTTAATCTCATCGGGTGCATAGAAATGCAAGTCCCGGCTACCGATTAACTTGAACTTTCCAGCAGCAAAACCATCCTTGAGTGTCAAGTATCTTTTGTCGAGAGAAAGTTCCCAACCCGAAGTTTTATACTCAACAGATCGAGTATGTTTTTTAAACTGTGGATAGCCCTTTTTCCCTGGTTTCTTGGCTTTGCAATTAGCAAAGAAACGTTGGATAGCAAAAATGGCACGTTCCGCCGAAGCTTGACGTGCCATCGAATTAAGCTTGCCTGCCCATTCAAACTCTTTCGCCATAACGGCGCATTGTTTGTACAGGTCTACGAGTTTAATTCCTTGATTGTCTACCCAGTGTCTAAGAGTTTTGTTTCGGACAAATTGAGCCGTCCGAATCATGTCATCAATGATTCGATATTGCTCCGCTTTGCCTTTTAACTTAAACTCTAAAACTCTCATAGAAATATAGTACCACTTTTACAAAAACTTTTAATTACAAATTCGTATCCTCAACAATTCTTCATAGTTTAATGAATTAAAGCCGTCCTATAAGGACGGGGCTTTAGACCCAATTTTTTGGTAAGTAATACCCCACTCTTCAAAGTTTATGGGGATTTTTCCTACAGCTTGGGAAGCATCACACAGAAACGGAATGTCATATTTTTGAGCAATTTGTCCAACTTCTGCGATCGGGTAAATATTACCAATTTCGTTGTTGGCTGCCATCACACAGAGCATTGACAGCCCCGACGCACAGACTCGATCGAGATAGTCTAAGTCTAATCTACCTTTTGAATCAACCCGCAGCCTGATAATCTCAGCTAATTCCTTTTTAGCCAGCGCGTAACAAGTATCCAAAACGGCTTGGTGTTCAACTGACAATACAGCGAGGCGAAGCTTAGTTTGGGAACCACCATCATCAGTTATAATTAATGAGCTAAAATGTGAATAACTTCATTTTTTATAATACCAATCTGCCCTAAACCCTTGACTTGTAGCTAGAGATATTAAAGGGGTTACTGTAGATTGATAAGCTGCTCTCAGCATTGGTAAATTCAAAAGATGTTTTTTATTTGTTATTTTTAAATCTAATAAGAAATTTTCAACATATTTATCCCATTTTTGGGTCGTCATTTTCTCATGCGAAATGTTCAGACCTAAATGTTGCAATTCAACAAATTTATTAAAATATCTCTCTGTAGAAGGAATGTTGTTAGATTTAGCAGAATTTACTGCTTTAAGCGTAGGAACTAAATTCCACATTTGATTGTGAGTTACAAAAGACCAAGGTAAATAGTGATCCAGAGATAAACTATCTGTAGTTAAAGTTAAGTTAGAGTAAATACACTTCACATCAGCATCTTCTAAAACTAACTTCCAATATTTTGTCTGGCTCGCTAGTGAGTCTCTGTTTTGTGGTGGAAATAGTTTATTAGCAATAGCTGGTGTAGTGGGATTGCAACGCTGCATATATTCAAGCCACTTCCACGATACCCAGCCTCGTACTATTGAATAGTTTGTTTTTATATAATATATCCATTCTGGATGCAAGACGATAGCTTGGCACTGTCTATATTCAGTTGAGTCAAAACAGTATAAAGGCTGGCGCGTTTTAAAGTAATTTATGGATAGTTTTGGGACAATAATATCTACTGCATAATTACGGTCAATTCCTTTTAATTCCTGCTCTAAAAAAGGTATAATCAGGCGAAAGGGTACATATCTTTTCATACTATCCAGAATCTCATCTAAATTTTGCTCGGCAATTGCCGAGCGTAATTCTTTCTTATCGGGTTCTTTGAATCTACTTAAACTTAATTCAATCGAACCTAGTTTTTCACTAATCTTATCTTGAACTCCAAAAGATAATTTAAAGTAATTATGGGGATACCAAGCATTAGCCAGCATCTCAACAATTAAATCTCTAAAGTAAATAGTCATCATTTCCTCAAAGCCTCGCCTGTCCAAAATATCTAAAATAGAAATAAAAAATAGATATTTATAAGAGTTTGTAGTTTTTCCAAATAATCTGGATAAAGCAGAAATATTTAACTGCTCTGATTGAGGGAGTTCATTAATTTTGTTGACCATAACTGCTTACTATTTCAAGGTCTAACTTTCATTTGCACTGTACACCAGCGCATCTTGGGTGAGGGAAGTACCCCTCCATAGACATCGAGCCCATGATCGAACCCCCGCTCTGCTGCCAGATAATGGATTTTGATTTCCAGGCGAGCCTTGATCCGATCTAAATACTCGTATGTCTCCGGCAATTCCTTGTGCGTGTCGCAGAAGAAATATTCCATCTCTGGAATTTCTTTGTGCAGCAAAACGGCCAAGGCTGTGCTGTCTTTGCCCCCCGATAGGCCCAAAATATGTCTAACTGGTTTCTTGCTCATAATCTCAATTTTGACACTTTGAGAGCATCTGAGCAATACTGTCTTGAGCTGAATCAAGCGATCGCACCTCTGACTAGCAACTAAACTCGACTGACAAAGCCATTGACTGACGCTAGCTGACAAATTAGGGATGGCTTGTTTCTTGACCGCGAGCTCGATTTTGAGGCTTTCCCTGAATCTGAGCAACCTTCTCCTGAGACGCCGCACCTAAAATTTCTTCCGCCAGCTTAGCAACTACAGCTTGTCGTATTTGAGAGTTGTCAGGCAGTTTTGCAAGAATATCGTCAACTAAACGGTCAACTTCGTCTTGGCTATCGCGATCGATCCCTACCATCTGGTTAATTTCTTGACCATCAGGACGAGTGACTGTAATTCTGAGAGCATCAAAACCCGCACCTTTGGCAACAACCTCCTTTTGTAGGGCTTCCAAATTCTTGAACCGCCTAGCGATATCGCTAAGCTTAATTTCAAACATTGTAATGTCATCATCTACCCAAGACTCTGGCGGTTTATCGGTGACAACCATCAGCAGTGCTTCTAACCACACTTGTTTTACTTTTGTTTCATCTATTGCCGCCTCGGTAAAACGTTTGAGAATTGGTTCAATACATTGTCCCGCCAGATGACTCGATCGAACCCGCAAATCTTCCCGTAGTTTAGTTTCATTACTGCGAACAGCAAAGGCGTTGTAAAGGAGAGATTCACATTTAGTGAGTAATTCATCGTAAGCAGTCTGAATTTCTCGCAGGGATTGAACTAGCTTTTGGCGGAGCATTTTAGCCGTTGTACCGTCATCAGCTTCCCCCGTACCGATCGGAGGTAAACTGCAAGCTTTGGGCAAGGATGTAAACAATAGCTCATCTGGTTCTTGAGCCTGTTGCAAGGTTTGCAAAACTGCCAGCGCGCCACTACTGAGGCACTTGGTTTTTTTAGTGTAAGCGGGGAGCTTTTTCACGAATTGGAATAATGGTGTCGCCACCGTTATAAGTGTGGCATTTCGCATCTTGGCAGTTTTTTTGGCATTGGGATTGCGTAAAATTGCCTCAAGTTCCTTAAAAACCTGTGAGCGCAGCCCCACCACTTCAAAATATTTGACCGAAAATCGCGATCGATCTTTCACTAGCAGTTCAAAGTGTTCTGCACCCAAAACAGGGATAAATGTCCCATCTTTATATACACCAACATCATCAACGCGATACAGTAAAACAGCAGCCAACATCACTGGAATCACTCCCCGCTTGACTCCGTAAGGAGGTGCTTCGAGTAGCTTGTAAAGCAAGTCTAAAGTTTGCTGTTTTTCAGACGCTTGCAAACAAAAATTCTCGATCGCATCCCAAACTGTCCACACGCCGGATTGTTCTTGAGGTGGATAAAATCCCCATTCTCCCTCATTGTCACGGTGAATCCCTGTGTCATGCAGCAGTGAAAGATACATACTAACTTCAGGGCCATATCCCTGCAACAAGAGTCTTTCTTGCTCTGGGTACTCCAACATAGCTTCAATCAGTTCCCGTCTCGCCTTGACACCTTGGCTAGTCAGTTCCCGGCGATTGATTAGCTCATTCCAAAGGATAAACTTTTTGCTGTAAACCTCATCACAAATGTCGGATATTTTTGCATTCAAATCTGTGATATGGCTAATTTTTTGTTTTTTACCTTGAATCCAACATACATTTTGATTAACCCCTACATCAAACGTTTGGTTGAGAGTTTCATCAAGCAATTCTTCAGCTTTTACCACCCGATAGCGAACTTCCCGTCGAGCTACTCCATCATTTTGCAATTGGGCAGCACTGCTTTGGATTTTCTTCAAAGCCGCAAATTCTCGCGCTCTCATTCGCAAAAGATCCAATTTCGCCGCACACAGCACGATTAACGGTTTACCATCTGCTGTAGTAGATGGTACTTGAGTTGGTAACTCATCATCTATCCAATAGCCGACTAAACCATCACAATTACTAGAACAATGCAGATTTTCTAATTTTTTTGAAACATCTAAATACTGTCGCTCAAAGTAACGAAGCGTGCCCGTTTTATAGCTATGACGCTGTGCTATCAAGGGATTTAGCGGACGGATATCGGACAAAATACTGACTAGATATGAGCGTTCGTGCTCAAGATAAGTCGCTACCGCACTGTCAACATTAAAATCTGAACCTTCCCAAATTCGCAGCTCATCTCCTTGCTTGAAATGAGTGATAATTCCCTTTTGCAGGAGAGCATCTATCACCTGCTCCCAGTGCTGCCGATTTGACTCGCTAGCATCATTGCACATTGCTAGCGTCACCAGAGAAGGAGTTGATCTCAGGGAGCCTGTGGTGCTTATAATATTCAAAGTGCCGATAGTTTTCAGCACCCGCAAACTATCAGGATCTAGACGCTTGCTAACATCGGTGATTAGTCCTTGCACTTCTATCCACCGTTGGTGTTTTGGTCTAGAAGTAATTCCCATTCCCACCGATTCTATGAAGTAGTCATAAACGCGATCCAGTTTCAACGTTGGTAGGGACGAGGTAATCTCACCCGTACAACCCTCAGCACTCGTCTCATCTAGGTATTTTCTAAAAGAATAAGGTTCAGCACTGGTGAGAAATGTGAACAGCGAACGGTCATTTTGGGCATACTTAGTGCATAACTCCGGTAAGACTAGGGCTACCACAGGATGCAACGGGTAGGTATCCGCTAACAATTGCTGTGAAATATCAGAGATGATTTCTCTTGGCAGATGAGTTAACCATTCCGCTGCAAGACTCGCGATCGCACTTTGAAATAATTCGGCCCCCGATCGATCGATGGCTTTACCCATCAACCGCATCATTTGGGTGGTAGAATCCTTGAAGGAAATATCTTCAAATCTACCCTGAATTTTTGACCATTCGTTCCGCTCTACAGATGCTAATCTTTCTCCATAATCAGCAAAGGCTTGGTGCAGCACACCGATTATATAAATCTGAGACGTGCTATCTCTCGGCAGTTCTGCTAATTGCTGCAATAGATATAAATCTTCATCCCCCTGATTCTGAGCAACAAATTCTAGATTCTTGCCAAGTTCATCAATAATCAGCAAGACACCTGTTTTTGCTGATGACGCTACTTCTTGCACCAAGCTAAGAATGTCCTGGCTGTTTACCTTCCTGCCAGCAGCGATTTCGGTTTCCAAGTCTGTCAGTTTGCGAGCGATTGCTGGTTTTTTGGCATTCCCGACCTTCTGCCAAAAGACTTCTGCACCTCGATGCAGAGCTCGGACAATTGTATGGCTTAACGGTTCTCGCTGTGCTGTAACCACAGCTCGGAACAGCCCTTTACTGGGTATATTTTCTTGCAGGCTAAGGTATTCAGAACTATTAGAGCCGATCGACTTTTCCGCAATTTCTAGCGCCAACTGACGCATCGGATCGGTGTGAGCCGCACAAACAGAGGCTAAGTAGTGAGCAAAGGCAGATTTTCCGGTTCCGTAAACGCCGGTCAAAGTCCAAGCACGGTTAGATTCAGGGTTGGTCAATCCAGCTAAAATCCGCTTGAGAACCTCAACAGCTTTTTCTGTAAAAATATATCCTTCGAGAGCAGAATGTTGTTGTAAATCTCGATCAATATTAATAGAACGAGAGTAGCGACGAGAGAGGCTAAAGTATTGAGATAAGTGGTTGTTCATTGTTGAGTCTCACCGCGTCTGCCTTGGTAGTACCTATTAAGAAGATCCTCTGCTAGTTTCTCTGGGTCTGAGTTGAAAGAAAGTTGAATCAAGCCAGCACTATCAGAGAGTTCAATTGACTTGAATTTTCGCTGTACTTTTTCAATTGCGTCGCACACCGCAGTCTCTGTGAGTTTAAAGATCGTGCCGGGGCTGCCAATATCGTAAAGGAGACGAGAAATTCCTATAGTCCTTTGCCCGCGACCAACCCAGCTAGCATATTCTAAGCAAGCTGAAACAACTATCTCTGCCGGTAAATTCCTTTTGGAACCAACTCGGAATGTGTAGTGCCTGGAGTCTCCGGCTGTGTGAATAATTCCCAGTTCGCTAAAGGGACAATCTAAACTATCCTCGCTGACACCGGTTTTATGAGTTTCTTGTTCCACATACATTCGCAGAATACAGCTAACATCTTTTTTGACGGAAGATTCGGCTATACGGTGAGCGACGCTATCTCTGTGGTTGCACAGAGCTTTAAATAATTCATCTTGTGAAAATTCTAGTGAGCGAAAGACGTTGAACGTGAAATGCCAAGCTGTTGCATGGCAAGGTGGCTTGAGCAGGTTCCAATGTAGGAGCCAAAGCGTTGCAGGGTCTTCAGTAAACGGGTCCCAACCGTCATCCCTGTACAGGCGATCGCCCAAATCTGATGGGACATCATCTGTCAGAACTTTGAAGGCATTGCACCAGTAGCGAATCGCATTCACCATGTTTTTGCCAACTCCTAGGCGGACTGTCGCATCCTCTCGCAAGAAAATTCCTCGATCTGCTGTGGCCGCGTCAAAACCTTTTCTGAGCCATCCAAAGCGGGGGTGAAAGGTTTCGTGTCTGGCAAAGACTGGATTGACAGTAGAGGATACTGGACTTGCAATAGCTATATTATTTTGCCTGATTTGTGTCACGATGACTTGGTTGCATTAACTTGGTAAGTCTACTATAAAGCTTTAAAAATTAACAAAACTTATGGGAAACTTGACAAACATAACCAGGACTAGGGCAAGTGGCGCTCGCGATCGGGAGCGTGTCCTTAAGTTATTAAAACTCAAAACTTCACATAAGTTTCTGTGCAACAACACCCGTAGAATGATTAAATTGAGTCTCAGATTTCGAGCGACCACCGCCGTAAAAGTCGGCGCGATCGACCTGAACGGCTCACAATATCCCATATAAATATTCAGTACAAGAGAGCAAGGGATGGTATTGGCAACAGAAATGGGTTCGTCCCAACCGGAATCCTCTTTCGATTTATCTACTTATCTAGTCAAGCGAAAAGAGGCGATCGAGGTAGCTCTCGACAGTGCACTCCCGGTCATCTACCCAGAGAAAATCTACGAAGCAATGCGCTACTCGCTGCTAGCGGGAGGCAAGCGCCTGCGTCCGATCCTGTGTCTGGCTAGCTGCGAACTGGCCGGCGGCACTACATCTATGGCAATTCCGACAGCTTGCGCTTTGGAAATGATCCACACGATGTCGCTGATTCACGACGATTTGCCGGCAATGGACAATGACGACTACCGGCGCGGGAAACTAACGAACCACAAAGTCTACGGCGAGGATATCGCCATTTTGGCTGGCGATGGTTTGCTGACCTATGCTTTTGAATTTATCGCCACTAAAACTGAGAACGTACCCCCCCAACAGGTGTTGCAGACGATCGCCCATTTAGCGCGGGCATCGGGTGCTGCTGGACTCGTAGGCGGTCAAGTGGTTGATTTGGAATCGGAAGGAAAGACAGATGTTTCTCTGGAAACTTTGAATTACATTCACGCTCACAAAACAGGCGCGCTGTTAGAGGCTTGCGTAGTTTGTGGGGCAATTCTGGCTGGGGCTTCGGCTGCGGATTTGCAGCGGCTGTCTCGTTTCGCTCAAAATATTGGGTTGGCTTTCCAGATCATTGACGACATTTTGGATATTACTGCTACCCAAGAAGAACTGGGCAAAACTGCTGGCAAAGATGTTCAAGCAGGAAAAGTCACTTATCCGAGTTTGTGGGGAATTGATGAGTCTCGGCGCCAAGCTTCGCAGCTTGTGGCTGATGCTAAGGATCAATTGGCAGTGTTTGGGAGCAAAGCTCTACCGCTGCTGGCGATCGCCGATTTTATTACCAGCCGCAGTAACTAGATATACCAAACACTATGCAGGAAATTTGCAGCGGCATTTTAAACAATCATGTACTCGTGGTTGCTTTGATCGCTTGTCTGGCGGCTCAGATCATGAAGTTGCCGATCGAGTTGGTCAAAAATCGCAAGTTTAATCTTCGGTATTTGGTAACAACGGGGGGAATGCCCAGCGCTCACTCGTCTTTTGTGGGCGCTTTGGCTGCTGGAGTGGGACAAACGATGGGATGGGAAAGTCCAGAGTTTGCGATCGCTGCGATATTTGCAATTATTGTGATGTACGACGCAGCAGGCGTCCGCCAAGCTGCAGGCAAGCAAGCTCGCATCCTCAACCAAATTATTGACGAGTTTTTTGAGGAAGATCACAACCTTAATGAAGCTCGCCTGAAAGAGTTGCTGGGACACACTCCTTTTCAAGTGCTTGTCGGTTTGGGGCTGGGAATTACTATTGCTTGGATCGCAGGGCCTGCATATTAAGTTTTAAGTACGGAGTAAAATTGGGGCAGTGGTGTTTTTTGACGAGTTGGAGGTAAAAGTTGGCGGCGGGGATTAATAGTTCGGCAACTCATCCGTCTCTAGCTCAGAAAAGCACCCGAACTTTTTGGAAGTTTATGGCAATGCCTATTCCCTAATTAAGCACTTCAAAAAGTTCAAAAAGTTTTTTCACTTCCCACTCCTTGGAATTGTTTTGCTATGCTCCAAAGACTATACGTACACAACTTCAGATGCCTAGAAAACTTTGAACTGCCCATAAAGGGGATGCCATCTGCTCTCTTGATTGGAAAAAATGGTGCAGGTAAATCAACTACTGCCTCTGCATTAGAAGTCCTTCAGAAGATTTGTCGAGGCATCAATAGAATGCGCGACCTTGAAAAACTTAACCTTATTAGCTCGAAAGATTTCGCTCGTGGAAGGTCTGATGTTCCGATCCGGTTTGAAATAGAAGTATTACTCGAAGATAAATTATACAAATATGTCCTTGCCTTAGATTTACCAGAAAAATTTAGAGAGCTTCGAGTTTTTGAAGAGGAACTGCTAGTTGCAGGAGATCCAATTTACTCTCGAAAAGAAGCCCAAGTCACTCTTCACTACAGCTCCCAAAATCGTGAAGCTCAGTTTCTGGTAGATTGGCATCTTGTTGCCCTGCCAGTAATTCAGGAGCAATCTGAGACTGATCCGCTTCATATTTTCAAGACTTGGCTGGCTCGCATGATTATTTTAGCCCCGATTCCCAGCTTGATGACTGGAGACTCAAACGGTGAAACTTTGGAGCCAAAGCGAGATGGTTCAAACTTTGGGGAGTGGGTTTCGGGCTTACTGAGTCGCTATCCTGCAGCCTACACACAGGTTGATAAATATCTCCGAGAAGTCATGCCTGACATTCAGGATTTTCTGAATGAACTAATCGGCAAAGACTCGAAAAGCATGATTGTTCGATTTGAAGCAAATAATGCGAATCTGAGTATTGAATTTAATGACTTATCTGACGGGGAGAAATGCTTTTTTCTTTGCGCTGTTGTCTTGGCTGCCAACAAATTTTATGGCCCACTTTTTTGCTTCTGGGACGAGCCAGATAACTATCTATCCTTATCGGAGGTTGGACATTTTGTAATGTCTCTGCGACGCTCATTTAAAAATAGCGGTCAAATCTTAGTGACATCGCATAATCCTGAAGCTATCCGAAAGTTTTCAAATGAAAATACCTTTGTATTAGATCGCAAAAGCCACTTAGAGCCAACTTTAGTCAGACCGCTGAGTGAGATGTCTGTTAAAGGCGACCTGATAAATGCCTTGATTGGTGGCGACATAGAGCTATGAGTAATAAGTATCAACCGCACATTCATGTGTTGGCCGAAGATGATGCTAATCGCCAGATTGCCAACGGATTTCTTCTGGGGCCAAACCTTAATAACCGTGCTGTTAAAGTCCTGCCACTTCCTGGTGGTTGGAAAAAAACTGTGGAGGAATTCACGAAGAAGTATGCGTCTGAAATGCGACAATTACCACAAAGAATGATGGTTTTGCTCATTGATTTCGATGATGATGAAAATCGGTTGAGTTATGTAGAAAGTCATATTCCCGATGATCTAAAAGCAAGAGTATTCGTGCTGGGAGTGCTATCTGAACCAGAGAATCTAAGGACAGACATCAAAAAGACTTTTGAGGAGATTGGAGAAGCTCTTGCAAAAGATTGTTCTGACAACACAAATGAGTTATGGGGACATAATCTTCTCAAACACAACAAAGGAGAATTAGATCGTATGGCTTCATCAGTAAAACCATTTCTCTTTAAATAAATAGACCCACAACTCGCGCACGCTACTTAAATGTCAGGTGCGCGACGGCATATAATTTAGCGGAGTGGGGAGCGCTCAAAAGTCGCGCACCCTAATGACTACTGACCGAATTCTGCTTGCAGAATATCGTCGTTGTCATCGGCGATCGTGGCGACAATAGTAATAACCCGGGAAATTTCCCCGGTCGAGATTTCCGCCATCGTCCGAGTCGATACTACCGCAACTTGATTGTCAACAATCGCAAAATGAGATTCCAAAGTAGACAGCCAATTCATTTCTAGGATTTTCCGCATTAATTGAGCTTCATTCTTCGCTGGCAACTGCAGTACAAAAGCCCAAACCGTCAAAGTATCATCTTCGGTTTCGCCCGTGAGTTGCACGAACACTTCAACACTGCCGTACTTAAACTTCCAAAGATGTCCGCCAGCTTCACTTTGACCGACCATCACTTTTTGGTCTACAGCCATGCTGGCGATGACAGTTTCAATTTCTTCTGCATAGGTGACGGCTGTGGCTTTTTCGACCTGCTCAGAGGCGATCGCGCTTTCACTCGATTGGCTTTCTGCGGAAGCTGTTTGTATGTTCGGCTCGCTGGTAGTCATAATTATATTTAGATGGAAAACTATTCCAATAATCAGTTTACTTGCTAAAGCTTAAAATTATGACTTTAAATAACTGGTTCCGAGGCTAGGCCTGGGAACCAGTTAATCTCGCTTGTTTGCGGAGGCAGACGCAAGTTGGACTGGCAAAGCGGTTTCAACCGGATTCGCGATCGTTATTAAGCCTTGGGCTTAGTCGTCGCCGCCTTCTTCTCAATGTTATTCAAGCCGTTGAGGAACATCGGCACAAATTTCTCCACAAATGCCTGCGGGTCGCGGTTCCATGCCCGCTGAGCTACATCGACTCTGGTCATTTGCAGATCCGGGGCCAGCAGGCTTGCGGGCAAGCGTTCCATCAGGTATTGCGGGCGTTCCCACATCGGCATGGTGTTGGCAATATCCACTAGGCGGGTGACGCGGCGGAGTTCTGCCCCCAACATGATATCCATTCCCGATTCATAAGCTGCTTGTTCGATCGCCACATACTTGCGCTTGGCCTGTTCCACCTTCTGGCGGTGTTCCGGGCTTTTGGCAGCTATGGAGGCGAGCCAGCGGTTGCCCCAGCGGACGTGACCAGCTTCTTCGGGAAAAATCTTTTCGATTGTTTCGCGGATTTTGACGTTTTCTGCGGTTTGGGGAGCCTCTTTGAGGGCGTGGATGTGCGCTGAAAAGTATTCGCAGCCCCGCTTTTCGGTGACATTGATTGCAACTAAGGCTGCAATTATACCGTCCTCGAGGTTGCGTTTCGGGTCGAATTGCTCTTTGTCCAGCAGGCGGTCAAATTCGTCAATGTAGGAGACTCCCGGCGGCGTTCCCACATTTTGGCCCAAGTCTACCAGCAAGTCGGTGAGCCACATGGCGTGCCGCGCTTCGTCGGAAATGTGCCGGGAGAGGTCGCGCACGAGTTCGGGCGGTTCGCCGTCTAGGCGTTCGATCACGTCGGTGAGGTCTTTGCAACTGCGCTGTTCGCTGTAGCGGTAGCGGTTGAGGGTGATCAGGTGAATTTCGCGATCGCGCACCACTTGAGCTAAAATTTCGCGCGCTCCCATAGCGTTCCGCAGCTTGCGGGGATAGGCAACAGTCATGCTTTTATGTTGTTTTGTAAAGATACCTATATAAGTGTAACGCAGTTTTTCGGCTTCCTAATTCACTCGCAAGGCAGAAAGTTATTGTTTAGCACGGAGATTCAATTTTATACAGACAATTTTTTTACTAGCTCAACCAATGACAATAGTTTTGAGTTGCCAGTCATACCATTTTAAATTTTAGATTTTAGATTTTAGATTAAAAATGACTTATGACTATCAGGGTTGGGAGCTTTTCTACAGTTAGATTATTTTTTTAAACTGCTATCACGCAAGGGGGAGCATCTAATAATTGTAAAAACACTTCTTCTGGCTCCTTCCTTCGGGAGCATCTCATATTTGCAAAAACACTTCTTTCTTCTTCCTTCTGACTCTTTTCTGGCTCCTGACTCCTGACTCCTAATTCCAATTTCGAGCTTTGCTGCTTTCATTGAGATGCTCCCCCTTCCTTCTTCCTCTTTCCTCCTGCCTCCTGCCTCAAAACTCCTGCCTCAAAACTCCAATTTCTAGGTTGGCTGCTTTCATTGAGATGCTATCACGCAAGGGTTGCGCGGAGCACACAAAGCAACCTCATACACTCAAAACTTGTCAGGTTCCGTCGAGTCTTGGGCCTCAACACTAGCAGACTCTTGTTGAAATTTTCGCGCCTCTTCTACTTCTAATCTAGCCAGAGTTGTCGCCACATCGGCTAACTGTAAAGCCAGATTCATCCGACAAATCGGGTTTTTTTCCCTCCAGAGGTCTTTTGCCAAGAAATGCACTCGCGGGGCGAAACATTTTAATTGAATTTGGCGGAGTAACTTTCACGATCATAGTCTTTCTTCGGTTGAAGTCTGAATGCCCAGCAGCACCCGTTCTAGCTCCAAGTAAACAAATGTCAGCATGATTACTTTATCTTCATCGGTGATTGTAACACTACAGGTTGCCGATCGAGGTTCAACGCCTTCGTGCCTTACAACTACAGTATATTTTCCCTGCTTCAGGTGATCAAAATTCACATCTGCCTCAAACAGGTCAACTGTCTCCTCTGCCACCACTCGTCCTTCTTGAGTCAGTAAAGTGACAAACGCAATGCCGTCAACTGAAGTCATGGCGACGTTACTCTGATTGCGGATCATCACAAAAATATCGGACATCATTGGGTCATTGTTAATTGCTAATTGCTAATTTAGAATGAGTGCAGAATCTCACAAACAAAGGAGCATAAATACAGTGAATTATTTCAAGTTTTTGCTAATTTTGACTATTAGTGCAGCGGTTCTCGGTTTGGGAAAAAGTGGGGCCCTAGCTGCTGTCTGGAATATCTCTGAGAATGAGCCTGGTTTGCAGATTCACGGCGTGCAGGTTGCTCAAAGGGACGATCGCAATTTAAGCAACTCGAAAGGTACATTAAAAGAAGGCAGTGCCATCTCTGTCGATCCAGATGATGTGGTTGGCATACCAAAAGCTGAAGCGCGGCGGCGTTTTATTCTGAATAAGATATATCGGGTTCAGGAAGGCACTACCGCTGAGGATTTGTTTATTGTTGATGAGAAAGCAAATAAATGGGCTGTAGAGGATGTCTCAGAAGCTACAGAGGGCGCTACTACTCACAGCGTTGCCCAGATAGTGTCGGGTAACGGGAGAGTTTGGGCGCTGATCCAGAAGTTCTAAATTAAAAAAAAACGCCGCTTTTAAGGGCGGCGTTCTTATTAATTAAAAATCACAGGTTAAAAATGGTATAATTACCATTTTTAACTTATAATTTTCAATTATTAATTTTCTAACAGTCGTAGTATAGAGCAAACTCGTAGGGGTGAGGACGCAGCCGCATCGGGTTGACTTCATTGTCGAGTTTGTAGGAAATCCAGGTTTGGATGAAGTCTTCGGTAAATACGCCGGTTTCAGTTAAGAAACTGTGGTCTTTTTCTAAAGCTTCTAAAGCGCCTTCCAAGGAACCGGGAGTTGAAGGAATTTTGCTCAATTCTTCAGGGGAAAGGTCGTAGATATCCACGTCCAAAGGTTCGCCCGGATCGATTTGATTCTTGATGCCGTCTATGCCGGCGCACAGCATGGCTGCAAATGCTAAATAGGGGTTGGATGTGGCATCGGGACAGCGGAATTCTAACCGCTTGGCTTTGGGGTTGGTTCCCGACAGCGGAATCCGCACTGATGCCGATCGATTCCCTTGAGAGTAAGCTAAGTTTACAGGCGCTTCAAAGCCCGGAACTAAACGCTTGTAGGAATTGGTCGTGGGGTTGGTGATTGCCAAAAGTGCCGGTGCGTGCTTGAGAATGCCGCCGATGTAATGCAGTCCCATTTGGCTGAAACCGGCATATTGGTCGCCGGCAAATAGGGGTTGGCCGTCTTTCCAAATCGACTGGTGAACGTGCATCCCGGAACCGTTGTCGTTAAACAGCGGTTTGGGCATGAAGGTGATGGTTTTGCCGTATTTTTTGCCGACGTTTTTGATGACGTATTTGTAAGTCAGCAAGTAGTCGGCGGCTTTCACCAAAGTGTCAAAGCGGAAACCGAGTTCGCATTGACCGCCGGTGGCGACTTCGTGGTGGTGCTTTTCGATGGGTACGCCGCATTTTGCCATTGTCAGCAGCATTTCCGTTCTCATGTCTTGTGAGGTATCGGTTGGTGCTACTGGGAAATAACCTTCTTTGTAACGCGGTTTGTAGCCGAGGTTGCCGCCTGCTTCTTCTTTGCCGGAATTCCAGCGACCTTCGATCGAATCTACGTAATAGTAGCCGGAATTTTGGGTTTGGTCGAAGCGAACGTCGTCAAAAATGAAGAATTCTGCTTCCGGGCCAAAGAATGCTGTATCGCCGAGACCGGTCGAAAGCAAGTAGTCTATGGCTTTTTGGGCAATGGTGCGGGGACAGCGACTGTACGGTTCGCCGGTGCGAGGTTCTTTGATGCTGCAAATGAAGCTGATGGTCGGTTCTGCCATGAACGGGTCCATCCAAGCGGTGGTCGGATCGATGACCATCGTCATGTCTGATTCGTTGATGGCTTTCCAGCCCCTTATGCTGGAACCGTCGAAGGGTACGCCGTCTGTGAATGCGGTTTCGTCGATTTGGTCGTGGTACAGGGAAAGGTGCTGCCAGATCCCCGGCATATCGATGAATTTTAGGTCAACTATCTGGATCTTATTTTCTTGTATGTAGTTTAAGGCTTCTTGGGGTGTCTGGAACATGACTTACTCCTGATATTGGTTGTGTCTTGGCGATCGGCCGATTTCAGACTGTTTGGGCGATCGTAGGCCTTCAGTATCCACTATTTTGTATCTAGGGCTACAAAATTTTGAAATAGTGGCCCAGTGTGGCCCGGCAGTTTGAGATTCTTGCCCTGTGGATTATTTTTCGGCTGAACATACAAGGCAAACGGCTGAATTTTACGACAGTTTGCCGCGGATAGACTACCCTTCGTGAAAATCCTATCTCAAATCTTAATCAAACGCCGATTTGTAGTAGTCTACAATAGGCGGTCTGTCTCAGATAGCAAAGTATTGATAAAGATTTTTGGGAGAGAAACTTATGCGCGATGCAGTGACGAGCCTGATTGAAAATTATGATGTTGCTGGTAGGTATTTAGACCGAGATGGTATCGATCGGTTGAAATCTTATTTTGCAACGGGCACGGCACGGGTACAGGCGGCGGCTGCGATTAACAGCAATGCTGCGGCAATTGTCAAGCAAGCTGGTATCCAGCTATTTGCTGAACAGCCGGAACTGATCCGTCCCGGGGGAAATGCCTACACGACTCGTCGCTATGCGGCTTGTCTGCGGGATATGGACTACTACTTGCGCTATGCTACTTACGCCCTGGTGGCTGGAAGTACCGACGTGCTCGACGAGCGCGTGCTGCAAGGTTTGCGAGAAACTTACAATTCTCTAAGCGTTCCCATTGGCCCGACGGTGATGGGGATTAGCATTATGAAGGAGATGGTTAAGGCTCAAGTGCAAGCTGCTGGCTTGTCTGTGGGGCCTTTTTTGGATCAGCCTTTTGATTACATGATTCGCGAATTGAGCGAACAAGATATTTAACTACCAGCCGGGAAGTCCCTCGGTATATTTAAAGGGGATTAATCTGAGCGCTGCGCGAAGTACCCCGAATAAATTACCGCAGGGATGAAAGGCTCGTCGGGTGTAGGTACCCAAAGCGACAATTATTTCTGTATATCCCTTGATAATCTGGAAATACTCTGATACTATATTGGCAAGTGGGGGTGGAACTACCTCACTATAAAAAGCCTTTGAAAAAAAGGAAAAAGAAGCCTGCGGTCTAACTGTACTCAGTCTGTACTCAGTTGACCGTCAGGTTTGTTCACGTCAATTTGCTAGTTCTTTTAGCAGCAAATTCCGCTTGTTGCTTGCAGTTAGCAGCAGTTGGATCGATCGCTTTTTTTGACCTCACAGCCTCCAAGCGATCTTTTTTTATGGGTTAGACAATTTTAGATTAAAGATTTTAGATTAAAAATTTTAGATTAAAAATTTTAGATTAAAGATTTGAATAATTGGGAATGACTGATGAATTAAGGGTTTGGATCTTCCCTATAATTGCATTCTTTCTTGAAACTGGTGCTAAAAATCGCCAACACACCCCCAGACGAGGCATTTGTCTAGGGGACTTTTGGTTTTGCCAAGATCGACTTGTGCGAGGGTTGTTGCTTCTACTTCGCCATTGGGGTAAAGAATGTGGATGATGTCACCGCTGACGAAGGCGAGGGGATTTTCTTGACAATTGCCCGGATTTCTGATAGGAAAGTTAATTGTTTTCATTGTCGATCGCCCTGATGGTATTTGTAGCGCTTTTAGCTGCATATAAATCATCCGCTAGTCGCAAAAATTATTGTGTGATTCTACGGATGTTTATCTGTGATAAAACTACACACTCAGAGCGATCTCAGTCACATCATGTGAGGTGGGGCGATCGCCCCGCGACAATCGCAAAACCAAAATAATCGCCAAAAATTAGCAGTGGGGCTTGTGCGTAAGTGCTAATCTGGTACTGTTCTTAACCCATTGGTGTCAACTTAACGTCAAACCCCATCACAGACTGCTGTGTGGCTATTAAATCTAGATCCCCCCTAGCCAAGGGCGGGCACGGGGGCACCGCCCCTACGAAGGGGGGGACAAGAGTCTTTTCAAAGTCAACCCCTACTCCCCTTCTTAAGGGGGATTTAGGGGGATCTAGACTTAGCGTAAAAACGAGCTTTCCCAAGGGTTTCAGGCGATTGTTGACATTAATGGTTCTTAACCCTATCCGTACAGATTAAAAACCTTGGCTAAACAGCGACTAGACACTTTATTGGTCAGCCTAGATTTGTGCAGTTCCAGACAGCAAGCTCAGGCCTTGATTCGGACTGGGAAAGTATCCATCAACCAACAGGTAGTTGACAAACCGGGCACTGAGGTTGACATTGCAGCAAAAATTCAGATCAAAGAGCGATCGCGCTATGTTTCCAGAGGCGGCGACAAATTAGCCAAAGCTTTAGAAGTTTTTGCGATTCCCGTTGCAGGCAGAATTTGTCTCGACGGCGGCATTTCCACAGGCGGTTTTACCGACTGTCTCCTGCAAGCCGGCGCCGCCCTAGTCTACGGCGTAGATGTTGGCTACGGTCAAGCAGATTGGGGCTTGAGGAACGATCCGAGAGTAATTTTGAAAGAACGCACCAATTTGCGGTACATGACTGCTACTGAGCTTTACGGCGACTCTGCGCCAGCAGATTTGGCGGTAGTAGATGTGTCGTTTATTTCCCTGGATAAGATTTTACCCGCGCTGTGGGAATTGTTGGTACCACCGCGAGAAGCGGTGTTGCTGGTAAAACCGCAGTTTGAGGTAGGGCGGGAGAGAGTCGGGAAAAAAGGGGTAGTGCGAGACTCAGCAACTCAAGCTGATGCGATTTTTCAAGTGTGGAAGGCAGCCACAGCTTTAGGATGGCAGCAACGCGGCTTAACGTGGTCGCCTTTACTTGGCCCGGCCGGTAATATCGAGTATCTTTTATGGTTGGGGATCGATCGCGAACAGGAGCCAGAGCCGAGGGCGATCGAAGAGGATGTTGTGAAGGAACGGATCGCACAAGTCACCAAGGCGGCGGCGCGGGAACTTGTCGATCGATTGTAGATTGTAGATTGTAGATTGATTTCAAGATGTCAAGCTAATCTATTTTAAAAGTCAAATTAGGAACTCCAGATTGATCTAAAATTTCAATTTTTTTGTCAATCAGACTCCTAAACTTTCACAAGAGTGAATAATTCCATGCAATCATTCAAACAAGCCGGCTCGATTTTACTCTACGTTCTAGGTGCCATCGGATATGTAGCAATTGTAGCTAGTATTGTAGGCGTTTCAATGCTCATCAAGTGGGCAGCTCTGCTACTGGCAGACAAATTATTATATACAATTCTGATTATCGGGGATTTGTTGAGGGGTATCGAAATTATTGAACTGTTAAATATATTGGTATTTGCATTTATCGGTATGGGAGTGGGTGTGGCGACAAGGCTTCTACACCCTCAATACGGTCGCAAAATTAGTGCGGCTTTGTTGATAGTTATAGTTCCCTTAGTTTTCATGATTACGCCAGCCATCAGATATAATTCTTGGCTGGAAAAAGTAGGAGAATCCGATAAATTATCGCCTCCGGAAACTGCCACATTAACTAACTCATTTTTGAACAGAAAGGTAGGACTGCCTGGTTTTATCGGTTATTACGTATATAGTGGTCAGTTTCCGGTTATTCCGACGAAACAATCAGAGATGAAAGACCTTGACAGCTTTGAAAAAAAAGTTAATTCCAGATTTGTACAGTTCACAGGTATTGCTCCGACTATTGTTTCTTGGTCAATGCGGGTTTGTTTTTGGCTGATTAGAATATTTTACTTTTCTATAGCGGTAATTGCGACCATCGCTCATTTTAGAGAAGGTGTTAGAATCGCGAGACGGTAATACGATTTTCGATTTTCGATTTTGGATTTTCGATTTTAGAATTGGGAATTACTGATGAGTATGGTTGTTGGGAGTTTACCTACAGTTGCATACTTTTTTGACCATTGTGTAAGAAGAAAAGCAGTAGGGTGAGTCAGATGCTAGCTCTTCGATTATTCACAAATAACCATCTGCTGACGTACCCTACTCAACTACTAGGGCAATTTTTAATTGCCAATTTTAAACTCTTGCTGCAGGCGATCGATAATTGTATTACGCTCGATGGTGGCGAGAATGTCTTGAATTACCGTATCTTGTCCAAGGGGGCCCCAGGTGCAGCCTTTTTCTAAATAAACTTGGGCGGCGCGACCGACAGCGTAGGTTCCGTAAGCTGCTAAACTAGCTTGAGTGACAGCAACTCCGGCAAAAGTAGAAAAGCCGATGTGCGGGGCCGCAGCGGCCGCAGTTTTGCCAAATCCCAACAGAAAACTGCTACCCAATTCTCCCAAAAGTACGCCGCCAGCGCTGGAGAAAATAGTCTGCCAAAGTTTCCCGGCTTCGTAACCAGTCATGGGTAAGCCGTAAAGTCTGGATAAAGAGCGAATTAAGGCTAAATCTGCGACACTTGCTCCCATTACATCCAAGAAGGCCACTGGATTTAAACCGACAGCTAAAGCTTTATATTTTGCAAATTGCCAGATTAAATCTTCGGCTTCTGTTTGTCGCAATTTGAGAACGTGACGGGCAATGTTTGCTTCGGCATCTCTAGCTTCAACTAAAGCATTTAGAGCGAGGAGCGATCGACCTTCTCTGTTAAGAATTGTCAAAATTTTATGTTTGAGTTCGTCTATCTGCGCCGGGGGCGACTCCCATTCGTGACTGACTCTTCCGTCTGGCCATTCCACCCGCACTTGCACCGGCGCTGGTTCGGCGGCTACCATGACTATTTCTAAAGATTTGGAAGTTTTAGGCGGTGATTTTACAGTAGATTTATGGGAGGAGTTGTTTGGGCGATCGGACAAATTTTCGCTATCTGTTTCCTCTGTTACCGCAGCGGCTGCTAACTCTTCAGAATTTGCCAGCGCTTGCAAACTTTGGAAAATAGCTTTTCTGTCTAATTCTGGATAGAGGTCAATTTTATTAAAAACTAAAATCACCGGTTTTTGAGCTGTTTGCAATTCGCACAGCGCTTGATATTCAGTTCGGGTGATATCGCCTGCAACGACAAACAAAATTAAGTCAGCTTGGCGAGTGACTTGTTTCGCCATTTCGCCGCGCACTTCGCCGCCAACTTCATCAAGTCCCGGAGTATCGATTAATTCTACTTGCACGCCTTTTTTCCCCCCCTTGGCCAGGGGGGGTTGGGGGGATTCCTCGCTGTCAAGGAATGATAAAGGCACACTCCAGCGCACGGAACGCGGCCACTGAGTCACGCCGTTGAGAGGGCCTGTTTGCAGAATTTTATGACCTAAAAGCGCGTTTAATACGGCTGACTTGCCACGGCTGACTAAGCCGAAAGTAGCAATGCGGATTATGTTGTGGTCTAGTTTTTCTGAGGTGGAAGTTAAAATATCTAACTGATATTGCAGCGCCGCTTCTAATTCTGTATTATTCGAGTTTTTTTTGCCTTGGCGCAGGTGGGAGTAGCGCGCCAGGGATTCGCGCAAACTGGCACGGGCAAGAGATAAGCGATTTTCTTGAAGGGAATTGTCAGCCATTGGCGATCGGCTTGTTTAAGCAGGTATAATTGATCGTCGAATTATAAATCCTATTTCTTATTTTAATACAATTTTTCATAAATTTATAATTTTTTATTGGTAAAATTTCCATAAAATATTGAACGGGCAAGATGCCCGTTCCACAATAACAAAAAATTTTTTGTGGAACAGGCATCTTGCCTGTCTTCCACAATAACAAAAAATTTTTTGTGGAACAGGCATCTTGCCTGTTCTTCCACAATAACAAAAAATTTTTTGTGGAACAGGCATCTTGCCTGTTCTTCCACAATAACAAAAAATTTTTTGTG
>NZ_JAUBTL010000051.1:48663-58005 GCF_036702475.1 Microcoleus sp. D2_18a_B4 | reverse complement strand
TCTGGGACCTGTCTGATGAGTGTGCTATATTCAGATTTTCGCCGATTGTCGGAGATTGTCTGGATTAAAAGTATCAGCTAGTCTTTAATCCAGCGGCATGGGTACTGGTCTCTCATTCCTCCAGACAACTGGCGGCAGCCTTACTTTCTGGAAGTTCTCCCGTGAGGACGTGCTATGCGTAAGTGCTGAAGAAAAGTTAGAAAAAAATGCTATCCCCCGATTGGGCAAACGATACCAAAAAGTAAGACTTAAGTGGCCAAAAGTTATCCTTACTTGCGTATACTTATTTACTTTAGGTAAGTTGACTAAAGATCACACGCAATGTTATCTTTAGTCAAGAACCTTGGGCTTAAGGGGGATAGCCTACTTATGTTGGGATTAGCCGTCTACCCAACAGCGTAGGAAGTAAACACCACTTATTTTTTAGGCCTTTAAGTAACTTAAAGTAAGTTGGGATAGGTTTTACGAAGCAGAGGACTATTAGTGTGCTGTATCTAGCGGAAGTACAAAAACAGAAAAGCGGCTTTGGTCTCGGTGGCGGTAAGGCTGAACTGAAACTGCTAGCTTGTCAGCGGGGCGAACATAACTGGAGCGCCGTACCAGGCGATGACGGGATCCCAGTTGAGGAAGCTAATAAGTTTAACGACGGCACGCTGGTGCTGGTTGAGTTGAGCGCTAGCAAGCAAGTGCAGCGGATTCAGGAGGCGGCCCGCCAGTTGGTGAGCATTCTGCAAAATTTCTCGCGATTGCAGGACAAGTTTAAGGATAAGGAAGAGGAAATTGAACAGTGGAAGGCTTCTCTGACGTTTTCGAGTCAGGAACTCAATCGCCGGGAAATGGAAATGCAAGCCCGCGAAGAGCAGTTGGCTCAAATGGAAGAGGAGTTGGAGCGGCTGGAGGCTCAGCGCTCGGAAATAGAAAATACTAGAGATGAAGCTAACCGACTGCGAGAAGAAGTCGATCGCAGTCGCGTGGAAATAGAGACGGCTTGGGAACAGTTGCGGGGCGAGCAGCAACGGGTGGCCCAACAGCAGTCTGAGGTTCCCCAGGGGGCAGTAATTGATGAGCAGCAGACGCAGAGGATTCAGGAGTTGATGCAGAAGTTGGGAGGGGCAATTGCTTCGGCTCAAGGGGTGCGGGAACAACTGAATCAGTCTTTTGGTGCGGTGGGCGCTCAGCAGGCAATTCTGGATCAGCACTGGCAGCAGTTGGAGCAAAAACAGAGCATAGCTCAACAGCAACAAGAAGAAGTCGATCGACAAAATCAGAGCCTCCAAAACCGCTGGCAAGAGTGGTACCAATCTCAAGATGCTTTGGCCGGGGCTCGGGCGGAGCTTAAAGGGCAGCAAAGTACCCTCAGCGCTAAGCAGGATCAGGCTCAGTCCGTGTCTTTGCAGGTGCGGGCTGTTGAGGATCTTTACCAGCAAGTTTCCAGGCTGGCATCTGCTTCGGGTACTGCGGGTACGGAGCAGAAAGTAGATGTGTCAGCTTTGGAGAAGATGCCTGTTGATGAGTTACAGGGGCTGGTGCAACACCTGCAACAGGATTTGGAAAAGGTGTTCCGGTTTGTTAACGATCAAGAGGAAGAGTTGACTCTGCAGCGGGAGACAATCGAGGAGCTGCAAGGAAAAATTCAAGCTGCTAGCGAGTACGATCGCATGGCTTTGGAAAATGAAATGGCAGATGAACTCGAAAGTTATCAGATGTTAAACGAAACTCTGGTGGGACAGCGCCTCCGGTTGCAGGAACGGGAAGATATTTTAAAGCAGCATCAGGCGGTGCTGTGGCGGCGGCTGGGTACTGCTAATGCTCCAAAACAAGAGCGAGGAAATATTGATTTGGGGCCGATTGTCGCACAGCTCAATACTCAGCGGCAGCAGCAAAGCCAAGAATTGCAAAGACTGGAAAACGAAATTCAGCAGGTGCGGGAAGCTATATCCCAAATTGAGGCAAATGTCAACCGCCAAAATGGGGAAAGTGAAGCGAAACGCTACGAACTCAAGCAGTTAGAGCAGAATTTGTTCAACCAGAAAGGTGCAGTGGCGCAACTCTGGGGCAGGGTGAATGTTTATCAAGAAATGTTGCAGCCGGTGCAGGACAATTTGACTGCGCTACGCCAAAAGCTCGAAGCGGCGGCGGGGGAACTCGATCGGGTGCAGGAGACGGGAGACGAGCAAGGTCGGGTAGTTTCCGATTTGCGGCAAGTCCTTTCGGGTTTGATCACAGGTTAAAATTTAAAATCTAAAATTATCGAAGGGTGTTCGACTCGACCGATCGCTCCTCCAGGAAATGGATCGGTTTGCGATCGGTTGGGCGCTACGATTAAGCTGGTTAGTTTTTCTACGCTTTCAAAACTGGGCGCCGAGGGCAATATTTGTTGCAGTAGTTGCCGCATTGCCCGTCGCTGCAAGGCAAGGGGTGCTTCCCGCAAAATCAGGCGATTTAACTTGACGGGAAGTTGAAAATTCACCTGTGGGCTGTCTGCAATTGGAGACATGGCTCGCTGTAGCAAGTCGCTGGCTGCAAGTTCGAGATATTCTACGTCGGCGCGGAGGAGTTCGGCTGTTTGAGCTAGGGCTTGTTGGGCTTTTGGGTTGAAATGAGTTTCCAAATAAGGCAATAATTCCGATCGAATCCGGTTGCGACTATATTGCAAGTCTTGATTTGTGGAATCTTCCCAAATGGGTAGTTTTTGCTCTTGACAAAATTGACCTGTTTGCGATCGAGTTATTTCGAGCAAGGGACGAACTAAATAGATTTTAGATTTTAGATTTTGGATTTTCGATTGGGAATTTTCATCCTGATTTTCCAATCTAAAATCGGCCGATATTTGGGAGTTGGAATTTTCGCCGGAATTCCCCACTCGAAAATCGAAAATCGGCAATCGAAAATCGAGCAGGGGTCGCGTCCAGGTGAGGGCAGAAAGTCCATCGGCGCCACTGCCGCGAATCAGGTTGTAGAGGAGTGTTTCGGCGCGATCGCTGGCTGTGTGGCCTGTAACAATGTAGGGGTAGTTGTGGGCGATCGCAATTTCGGTTAAAGCTTGATATCGCCACTGTCTGGCCGCTGCTTCAGTTTTGGGGATGTCCGAGGCTGTTTCCAAATAGTAGGATATTCCCCAGTTTTTAGCTAATTGTTCTACATGATTGGCCGAGGCTTCCGAGTCAGAACGCCAACGATGATCGCAGTGAACAATCGCTAGGTTCCATCCCCATTTTGGCTGCATATCTAGCAGTAATTTAATTAAACACAGAGAATCTTGTCCGCCGGATACTGCTACTAGCAATCGCTGATTTGAGGGCAATATTTGTCGGTACAGCAGCGTCTTGTGCAGTTGAGCGTGGAGGTGCGTCCAATTGGAAGATTCAGCCATGAGAGCAGTTTTTTATTAAGCAAAAATAAGGAAGTTAAAAAACTAGCAGTGTCCGGGATTTAACCGATGGATTTTGAGCAAAGAAGGGGAACCATCCCCCTCTCCCAATCTCTCACTCTTTGCCTTCCTAGCTCCACATTCCTATACTTTGGGGGTCGCGGTCTGGATACCTAGAAATAGGAAAATGATTATTTATTTCTGTTGAGTCACATTGATTTAATGGCTCATCTATATCGGTTTGAGTTGAGCTAGCTACGGCGTAGTTTTGCACGGTGTCTGATCTTTCGGCAGCGGCAGGAAGGGCTTTTTGCTCTTTGATTTCAGGTTCAAGCGGAATGAACTCCAGACGCATTCTAAGTTTTCCTTTAGTCCAGTCTTTGCCAGCACTTAATAGCTCGCAATCCAGGCCGTCTGAAAATAATTTTTCGTCTACCAATTTCGCTTGCATAATTGCCATAAATTCGCTGACTTTGAATGTACATTGATACATCAAAGCGCTGGTAGGGGCAGACACAACATCATCTTCTTGGGGAAATATTGGCGATTCGTCCATATTAATTGTCGTTATTTTAATGAATGAAGGAAGTTCGGCAACGGATTTTGTAACGGATGTAACGGATGTAACGGATGTGAGGAAGAGCGAAGTTATAAGAAGGAAGAAGGCCCTTCGATTTCGCGATCTGGTAAAAAAAGGGAAGAAGGAAGAGGGAGTTAATTATTAGAATCTCGCTGGTTGAGTAAGGTGGGAATTGCCCACCCTACAACCGGAGATGAGATTAATCCCGATTCTTTGACTTATCCTGTTCTTCTTTGGCTGATTGGTGGATTAGGAATTAGAAAAACCAACCGTAGGAATGCAAACCTTTGCCTAACAGATTAACGCCTAGATAGCAAATCCAAACTACCACAAAACCTGTGGCTGCTAAAATTGCTGGGCGTCTTCCCTGCCAGCCACGAGTAATGCGGGCGTGCAGGTAGGCAGCAAATACCAACCAAGTAATTAGCGCCCAAGTTTCTTTCGGGTCCCAACTCCAGTAGGAGCCCCAAGCTTCGTTAGCCCAAACCGCACCGGCAATAATGCCAACTGTCAGTAAGGGGAATCCTAAACCGATGATGCGATAGCTAATGTTATCAAGAGTTTCTGCTAGATTCAAGCGCTGGGGCGAGAGAAGTTCTGCGGTTTGAGTTGGGGCGGTTGATGCGGTTTGAACGGTGGCTAATTCGAGCACTGCGGTGGTGCCTAAACCGTTATTGTTGGAGTTGAAAGAGGGTTCGCTGAAAACTAAGGCGCTGTCGGCGCTGGTTTCTGCAATTGGAGGTTCGGGGTTTTGAGGGCGTTGGAGGCGGTAGTTGCTGTTGCGGTTGCTGTTGGTGCCGAAGGAACTACCGGTGAGTTCGATTTTTTGGCCGCGGGTGACGATTAAAAAGGCGATCGCCAGTAACGCTCCTACCATTAAAGTTGAGTAACTGAGCATCATGACGCTAACGTGCATCATCAGCCAGTTTGATTTGAGGGCGGGTACTAGGGGCTCTGCAGATTGCATGGTGGCGGGCAGAGTCAGGGCTGCAAAGGCGGATATTGCCATTGCTACGGGGGATGTGGCTACTCCTACTAAGCGGGAACGACTCATGTTTTCCGCGACTAGGTGGATGGCGGTGATTCCCCAAACTAGGAAAAATAGGGATTCGTAGAGATTGCTTAAGGGGAAGTAGCCGGCTTCTATCCATCGAGAACCGAGTAAAGCGGCGATGGATAGGTTGGCGACGCCCATTCCTGCGGTTCCTAGGGCCCCCAGGTAGGGAATGCCGGGGAATGCTGCGCCAACCCAGTAAATGAGCATTGTGGAGAACAAAACGGCAAAGGAGATGTTGTCCAGCCAGTTCTGGAGTACGACCAGATCCATAAAAATTACTCCGGTAGTGTTTTTACTTATTTTTGCTAACTAGATCGATCGTACTGGCGTTGGGCAGTTTTGGGTTTGGGATTTTGAATTTTTGTGGCAATTATGAGTGATTGGCGGTTGTTGAGGTGCGAGTGGGCGATCGACCCGAAGAGGCCAATAAATACGTCAAATGCTCTCCCCCTCGGCTTCCTGGGTTCTGGGGCTGTATTTGGTGCATCGGCTGTTGCTGGGAGGAGGTTAAGCGTGCGGGGCGGGTATGCTTCTGGGGGCGCAGAAGCTGATTGATGATGGTGGAAGATGTTTTGGGCGTGAGGGCTTTGTCAAATTTCCCTAAAGCTGCTGTAAAGCAATTTACATCTTTAAAAGTTTTGGTAAATCTCAAAAAAGCAATCAAGGGTAGTCCTGCATATAGCCTTTCTCAGAAATATGGAGTAGCAGAAACCCTGTGTTCTCAAGCTTTTTAAGTGGGATTGTGTACCGCTATAGTAAGGATACTTAAGGCTTTCACTCTCTAGATAAACTGGCGTTATGCTAAAGATTCCCTACTATCTCATGCCCTCTCTTCGTAAACTACTTTTGGAAAAGTTGAAAAACAGCAAGTAGTTTGGGTCCTTCAGCTTCTCCAGTTAAAGAGTCCTCCCTAATAAAAGCTTTTTTACCTACAAAAGAAACCTGTTTTTGAGATGGAACATGAATTCTAATCACAAACAATTCTTTGTAGCATATAGGCTCAATTTTCATCAGAACCTGAGTTTTTAAGGGGTCAGTCAAATCCGATTTTTTTATTGCATTAATTAATATCCCAACATAATCCTCTAGCGTTTTACCTGAAACCCTAGCTTCTCTATCAATTCCTACAACATATCTATCATTGATTTCAATAGGATCAATCCCATCTAAATTTTTAATTTTTTCGGCGTCTTGCTTTTTATCCGCCACTCCCAAGAAAATATATCCATCAGTGTCTGGATCGGAGTTAGCAATGCCGCAAATTGTCTCAACAAGTCTCTGGGGCAAATCATTATTTAGTTTTCTACTTGCTGACAGATCAAGCAAACCTTGCTTGCACTCATACTTGGCAGTTTCTATACGAGAACGAAGTAAGGAATTTTTGAATGCTTGTATCAACTCAGCACCTTGTCCTAGAGTGGATTTATCTTTTTCCGCGAAGTAGTCTTGTATCAATCCCTTTGTTTTATTAATATTCTTAATACGATCCGTTATCTCTGCATATCGCTTGCTTAGCTGTAAGCTCTTCTGAAGATTTGCGAGTGCTTCCATAATCTTTTGAGGGTCGGCAGGTAGACGTTCTGACTCAATTATTAATTCAAAAAAAGCCATGAATATTGTATAGAAAGCCTGCCGTATTGGATTATTAATGCCTGGGTTTACGATATTTTGTAAACACTTATTATCTGAGCTATATGTTTCAAGAGTTGCTCCAAGAACTGAGAAAGTTTTTACAATGTCTTCTTCTAGTTTTTTGAAGCCATACGTTGTAAGACTATTCTCTATTAACTGGAAGTCCTTGCTCTCTTCATCATACAGACTATCTAGCTGCTCCTTGCTTCTGGGTAGGGGTTCATTAAGTAATATCGATGCTGCAATATCTGCTATCATATCTTCATCTTCACTATCACGCAGTTGAGAGATTCTAAGGATACCTTGCTTACACCACAATGTATCTTCTGCTTGAATCCCATAACCTTGATTATTCCGTTTGGAATCAATACTAACCTGGGGCATATCAAATAAGCGAAGCGTTTTTTGAGTATCATCCCCCCGCAACTGCATAGCAATTGTACGAACCACTTCTGCGAATGATGTCGTTACACCTGCTTGTCGTTTCTCTTGGTTGCTTAAATGCTTACCACCAGAATTTATTCTGCCAAAAACCTCTGTTATATCGCTTTCATCCATTGCAGTGTAAATGGTTACTGCAAACTGATAATCTACAATATCTGCACATTCTTTTCTATCTAATTTATCAAAATTTTCTTCAAATTCAAATACTTTGTCATCAGCTAATTGTTGAGCAAAAGGGAACTCTTTAAGATTGAAATACTTTCCATTAAATGCAAACAAATTTTCAATGAAACCACAAATAGCGTTAAGTCGCTGCATACCATCTATGATCTCATACTTTCCACTTCCATGAACTTGAGGACGTTCTGCTAGTAGAATTAAAGGAATTGGATACCCCTTTAAAATGCTTCCAATCAGTTTTTATTTTTCGTCAACTGACCAAATTAATTTTCTTTGATACTTTCTGTTTACCAATAAGTTACCAGACCGATAGAGCCGATAAGCCTCAGTGACTGCCATTCCGCGTGGTGGAACAATGCTCATACTTATGCTCCCTTTAAGTCAAGATTTTGATAATAGTATAATACTATTGATCGACTCAAACAACTCTTGTTACCAAGGATTGCCTATCTGTAAGGTGTGCACTGCACACCCTACAGATAATAGAGGTTCTGCGTAAGTCCTCTCTTCTCACCAAGGATTGCCAATCATTCTAAAAGCAGACCAATAATAAGGATGAGAGAAATTCTGACTCGCCGTGTTTGCCAATTCCGGGGGTAACGGCAGATTGCCAACAGAAGTGTGCAGCATCCCCCCTTCAATTCGCACTTCTCCCCGCAACATCGCTAATTGCGCTTGCCGCAGTGCTTCTGCTTTAATCGGAGCAGTTTTTAACTGCCCGTAAAACTCCGCCATCAATCCTAAACTGCCCTCGTCGCTGACATACCAGAGAGTCGCCATAGCCGATTTAACCCCGGCTTGCACGGCTAACCCGCCAAAGCCCAACTCGGCCTCTCGATCGCCCACAGCAGTCTTGCAAGCACTCAAAACTAACATTTCAACTTGCGGGCTGTGCCATCCCATTTGCCGCAACTGATCCAAACGCAATTTAGTATCCCACAACTGAATAAAGGATTGGCTGGGCTCTCCCGATCGAAATTCGGCGTGAGTAGCCAAGTGAATCATCCCAAAAGGATACTGCTGGCGCTGCGATTTTAAATTGGCCAGGGTGAAAGCTTCGTTCAAGAAAGACTTGCCGGGCCACTGCTGCGGGGTGATTGTCGATACTTCTATTTCCACCGCAGGCAAAGGACTCATATCTGGAAATTGCGACGCCCCCATTGCCAGAACTTGGGTATTTTTGAAATTGGTGGCGCTGGTATCTGTCAAACTGAGACTCGGCATCGATCCAACACTGTAACGCTCTACCAGAAAGCCTTTGCCGTCGTGCAGTGCACCCATCGGTATCGATCGCAACCCCATATCTGAGATAAAAGATAAATTCTCAATGCCTTTGGCTTGCAACTCTGCTTCGAGCGGCGCTACCATCCACTGGTAGAGTTGCTGAGCCAAGGGCAAATAACTTTTAGTATTGCGCTTTACCGGATTAGTCAGTTCAGTACGAAATCTCCGAACAGCTTCCATTACCTGGGCGCGAGAGGTTCCAGAGATGCGCTGGCGAACGGGCACGCCTTCCGGGGCGATCACCATCATTTCCAGTTCGTCAGAGGCTTGAATTTGCTGTTCTACGCGCAAAACGGGGGAACTGCCGATCGGCCGATCGACTGTAGCACCCCTGGGTACAAAGCTGATATAAATGAGAGCTGGTTTGATGCCTGTGGCTTGTTGGACACTGCGAAGGGTAATTTGGGCATCTTCTAGGGTGGCGAGCGCATTTGTTGATGGCAAATTTAGGTAATCGACAAACTCGCTGGTAAATCTCTCCTCCACGGGAAAAATAACTGCGCCGACGTTAGTTGGCAACTTAGAAGCGTCAAGATTCGCAAACGCGGCAGGTGAAATGCGCTGTTGCAAGGAATTAGATATCTGGTTTTGCTGTTGCAAGCTGGGCGAAAATAAACGATTTGTGCTGGGTGGCTGGTTGGCTGCGAGCACCTGTGTCGGTATCGGTGCGAGATTTATCGGCGCAGCAGCAGGCGCAACCACTGGATTGGGAGTAATGGTGGGTGCGATCGGCAAAACATTGGGTACCGGCGCTGGATTTTGAATTGTGGGTGCGATCGGCAAAACATTGGGTAC
>NZ_JAUBTL010000051.1:0-48563 GCF_036702475.1 Microcoleus sp. D2_18a_B4 | reverse complement strand
TGTGGGTGCGATCGGCAAAACATTGGGTACCGGCGCTGGATTTTGAATTGTGGGTGCGATCGGCAAAACATTGGGTACCGGCGCTGGTGCGGGCGCTGGTGCTGGTGCGGGCGCTGGTGCTGGTGCTGGTGCTGGTGCTGGTGCTGGTGCTGGTGCTGGTGCCGGGGCCGGGGCTGGTGCCGGGGCTGGTGCCGGGGCTGGTGCTGGCGTTAGTGTTTGTAAAGGTGCTGGTGCGGGTGCGGGTGCGGGTGCGGGTGCGGGTGCGGGTGCTGGCGCTGGTGCTGGCGCTGGTGCGGGTGCGGGTGCTGGCGCTGGTGCCGGCGCTGGTGCCGGTGCGGGTGCGGGTGCGGGTGCTGGCGCTGGTGCGGGTGCTGGCGCTGGCGCTGGTGCTGGTGCTGGTGCTGGCGCTGGTGCTGGTGCTGGGGCTGGCGCTGGTGCTGGTGCTGGTGCGGGCGCTGGTGCTGGCGCTGGTGCTGGTGCTGGTGCTGGTGCTGGCGCTGGTACTGGTGCTGGTGCTGGTGTTGGTGCTGGCGCTGGTGCTGGTGTTGGTGCTGGTGTTGGTGCTGGCGCTGGTGCTGGTGTTGGTGCGGGTGTTGGTGCTGGCGCTGGTGCTGGTGTTGGTGCGGGTGTTGGTGCTGGCGCTGGTGCTGGTGCTGGTGTTGGTGCTGGTGTTGGTGCTGGCGCTGGTGCTGGTGTTGGTGCTGGTGTTGGTGCTGGTGTTGGTGCTGGTGTTGGTGCTGGTGTCGGTGCTGGTGTCGGTGCTGGTGTCGGTGCTGGTGTCGGTGCTGGTGTCGGTGCTGGTGTCGGCGCTGGTGTTGGTGCGGGTGTGGGTGCGGGTGTGGGCGAGACAGAAGAAGCCGTAATGTTAATTTGGGTCGGCTGTACTATCTGAGGATCGGGGCTGAAATAACTTCCCTGCGTAATAACATTTTCCTTCTTTGGACCCCCAGTGGCAATGCTGCCAGCAGTACCGTTGAGTTTGTTATAGTCGGCCCCGACGCTGAAAAGAGTGTTCGAGGCTTCGCCACCGTGGCGAAAGGTGATATCTCCACCATTAGCGCTACCAGTCGTGGATGCGGAAATGCTGCAAGCTTGCGACAAGCAGTTGTTATCGTTTGTGAAAGTGCCTGTGGCTCGGAAATAACGGCCGGCTGTAATGTCAATATCTCCTCCGCCTGTTCGGCCTTCGGTGTTGATATGGGTTACTTGGATGTCGTTGCGGGCGTTGAGGGTGACTTCGCCGCCTTGTTTTTCTTCGGAGTTGGCGTCTATGAACCCTGTTTGAATGCTGCTTGAGGGTGCTGCAATACTAACGTTTCCGGCGTTGCTGGTTTTGTCGATCGATCTTGCGTTGATATTGCCTGTTTCTACTTTTCCTGTACGGCTGGTGACGCTGATGTTGCCGCCTGCGGTGGTGTCGGAGTGGGAGTCGAGATCCGCAGTGCTAATGTCGCCCCTAGCTTCTAGGGCGATCGCGCCGCCTTGGGAACTTGTCAGGTTTCCGCTGACTGCAATGGTGTTGGCTGCTTGAATTTCGATCGCCCGAGCGTTTGCCTCTTTTAGTGCTACGTCCCCCGCAGCTAATGCTCGGTTAGACGCCGTGAGTACCACTTCACCGTTGGCATTGACGCTGAGGCCTGTAGCGTTCGTTTCACCGATGCCTGTGAGCAGTTCGGGCAAGGTTGCGATCGAGAATGTCGAATCTGTGCTGGATGTTTCTGTGGTGCTAGTCGCTGAGGGCGGCTCGATTTCCAAACTCAGCAAATTGCCTCGCTGGCGGATCTGCACTAAATTTGTCCCGGAGACTGATGCTACGGTAATTTGACCGTCTGGGGCCGAAACGCTGCCTGTGCTGACAACGGTGCCACCGAGCAAGGTTAAGTTCTGCCCTGACTTGACTGCTAAGTCTGCCGTGCTGATAATTGCCCCTGCTCGATCGGCTCCAAAAGCAAAGGAATTGGGCGCGCCTGTCAGAGATGTGTAGGTGCTAGTACCGACAGCGTTAAACGAGTTTGAACCAAATCCAATAGCGGTGGCGGTGGTTGCTGTGAAAGAAGCCGGCACGTTTAAGCTGGCACTGTTGCCAAATATGATGCCGGATGGATTCATCAGAAACAAGTTAGAATTGCCGCCGGTTACTTGAATTAAGCCGTTAATAATCGACGGGTTGCCGCCGCCTATGCCCGCTAAAATGTTGCGAATGTTGGGGTTTGATATAAAGTTGGCAATCTGATTTTCCGACAAGCCGAATTCTTTAAAGCTGTGGAAAAGATTTTGTCGATCGCTCGATAATTGTCCGCCTTCAATATCGAAGCGAGTTGGCTGCCCAGGAGTTCCGTTTTGGGCTGCGGGAGTGACGGTAGTGCCCGTTGCGTCCGCCGCTGGAACAATTGTTTGACCTTCTGCTTTTGCTTGCACAAAGTAAAGATTTATTAAGACTATTTGCAGAGCAAGTGTCAGTTTGCTTATTCTTGCTTTTGAGAGGAATTTCGACGTTTTTTGAATATTTTTGACGGTTTTCATAGGTTTTTAATGGGTAAAATATATATAGTCTTTCTCAGTAACATGAGGTGATCATAGGACAGAGGGCATAGGGCATAGGGCATAGGGCATAGGGCATAGGACTAACCCCATACCTCACCACGCTTGAGAACCGCTATAAATCACAGAAATTAAATAAAGAAATCGGCTTTGTAGAAAAAACTTGGTTGACGGCTGTGTCACTAAAGATTTGCACATCTGTGCTGTGTCTGGTCAATTTCGTAGAATATTGGAAATCTACCCCTCATTTTCACAGGGGGTATTTGTGAGTTATTCTGTCAGTCTTATTGCTAAGTAAGGTTTACCTGGTAGGTAAATGTTCACGTTCCCTTGTTAGGAAAGCGACACGCTTGGCTATAAACCTGTTCACTCGTTCATTAATCGCCTTCGACAGTGCATAATGCTGGCGTTTACATCACGGTGTCATTGATGAACGTAGTCAGTTAAGACGCTTGACTGCACGTTCCGATCTTGTACAGGTGCTGACTAGGAAGGCCAATATCTGCATAGGTTTTTCGGAACGGTTGAAGACGCTATATTTATGAAGCAACCGGGTTTCTGACTGCAAGTGCATTCAGGACTCAATAGGTAGAATTGGCCTCTGCTTTGGCAATTGTCTCAGCGTATCTTTTCCACAATCTAAATATAACTCGAAATGCCTAGGCTCTGTATCTTCCGCATGACATATTAATAAAAAATAACAACAACGGCCTTCTTAGAGGCCCTCCGACGCCTAGAAACCCGCTTTTTTAACTATTATTGATAGTATGAAGGAAGTATAGGGGTTCAAAAACTAGGTTTCTGCCTCCAAGACTGACCCGGAAACATCCCAAAATATTTTATACACAACAAAAAATCCTCTACACTTGCCAAAAATTAAAATTATGGAAAGAAGAAATGAGAAGGAGTCAATCGATTTTAGATTTTAGATTTTAGATTTTAGATTTTAAGATTGAAGCATTGACTTGCGCGAGATAAATACGTTCGGCAAGTTTCATGGGATACAGGTTTTTTATTTCTGGACGGATGAATCACGTGGCGGGTATCCTGGATGCTTGATTGTCAGAAGACAGAATTCTGAATTCAGAATCCCCCATGCCTGAAGTGAGGGTTAACGGTCACGGAAAGAATTTTTTGTGATCCACGATTAAAATCGGGGGCTTTAAACCTGGATTCTCCATCCTGTCGCACAGAATCCAGAATGGATTCTGGATTGTGAATTCTGAATTATTCTTCAGTAAGCCAAATTCTTAGGGTGTTCAGAAACCCGGTTTATTTAAAGAAAAAACCGGGTTTTTGGTTTTTTTTGTGTGACTTTTTGTGAAGTAAAACTACTTAAATCCGGCTCTATTTCCCTCTTGTAGTCAAGTCCACTATTGCCGATTTCGATCGCCTGTTTTTCGGTTTTAATCGATCGCCCTGTTTGTGTTTAAGGGGGTGTGCAGGCGGATTTGTGGAAGGATTTAAGAGTTAATTGGGTGAAGTTTGGACAGTGGGCGAGGGACTGGGAGAAGCTGGGCGCGGTGAAGGCTTTGCAGAAGGAGTGGATTGGGTGGATTTTTTGAGACCGACAAAAGCGTCATAACGGGTGGTACGATCGCCAATGACGGCCGCTGTAACGCCGATCGACCGCGTGGCGTCAATCCACATTTTTTGGCTGGGAGGAAACTCCGGTAAAGCGAGGTTTTTCGGGTTAAACGCCGTCTCGGTGTCGATGAAGAAATTGCCGTTGTGAGGTTTAAGTTCCGATCGTACAGTTTTCTGGAACAGTTCGCTGCTTAAAAGCGGACTTTTCGGTGCCGGAACGATCGCATCAACCACGGGAGCTCCTACTGTCATAAACGCTACATTGTTCATCCAGCCGCGAGTTACCGTAATCCCTCCAAACGGCGATGTCCATTTAATCGCCGGTTTGCCGCCGACTTGAATTTCCTCCACTCTAAACCCTTTAGTTTTCATCGTTTCATCAAGCTGTTTCAGGGATTTGTTCGCAGCGCCCTGGTTGTTTGTTTCCACCATAAATACAAATCCGGCCGCAAATTTGTCTCTGGGATTCTGCGCGGGGGCTGGTATTAATGATATAGAAAATTCTCCCGCCATCCAGTTCATCAAGTCTTTATCTAAATCCATGCCGGTAGTAGATTTTAAACCTGTGCGTAAAACTTGGGGATTAATCGGGGAAATCGGGTTTGCCTCGGCTCCTAATACGTAGTCTTGCCACAAACGCTGCAAGTTGCCGCCGGATACCATCATTATTGTATTGTTTGGCAGGCGGTTAACCATTTTTAGAGCATTGTTTTCTACTGCTATCCTTCTGGTAGAATCTGGTTTTAGCCAAGAGACTGATTTGAATCCAATTCCTTCAGCCTCCAGCGTCGCTGTGGTGGCAAATCCCTGATTCTGTTGCAGTTTTTCGAGGCTTTCTGGCGAAATTTCACGGGCTGAGTTGGCGGCGGCATAGGCGGCGGCAACGGGCATATTGACGTAAATTTGACCGAAGGCGCCCGGACTTTTTATTTTGTCTATGGCGTCTCCATAGCCAGGGGTTTTGGCTAGGGAAGGTTCGCCTTTGTATGTGTCGATTATTCTGTCTGTAGCGCTAGGATCTGTGGTGACTGCTAGATACCTTGTGCCGAGTACCGCGACTGAGAAATTGCGATCGGGTACTCCTTGAGTTTCTGTGACTTGCACGCCTTTATAATTACGCTCAACTATTTTTCCTTGGCTGAGGGTTCTGGGTTTTGCTAATAATTCTTGGGCTTTGATCGGGTTGGCAATTGGCAGGATAATTGCCACTGACTGTTGAATTGGCGGAGACGGGGGCGCATTGGGTGCGGGCGGGGGGGCTGGTATAGCTATTTTGTTGCGGAGAAAGGCTACCATTGCTGTGTTACCCACCCAGGGTTGAATGTCTTGCTGGTAGGCGTAGCCGTTGCTTGTGAGGAGGCGATCGCGCATTTCGCTTAAAAACCTCTCAAACGAAGCTTTTGACTCCGGCGTGCCAAACTCTCGCAGTTTATTCCACTGGGATTCATCGGTGCTGATGGATAGGGCCATCATCGTATCTTGCGGGACAACGGTTGCCCCCGGCGGCAAATCTTTGGCGGGCCCACGGGAAATGACGAGGTAGTAGGTGACAAAGCCTAAACCGATCAGAAGTGTGGCGGCTCCGATCGTAAACAGCAGGGAAGATTTATCTTTCTTAAACATTATTCGTAAGGTTCGGGTGCTCGCAACATCATAAATTATATTGGGGATGCGGCATGGGGAATTGGGAATTGGGCATGGGGCATGGGGCATGGGGCATTGGTAATTTGTTGGTTTTTATTTGTTATGAGAAAAACTACTAACCAGTAACCACTAACCACTAATCACTATAGTCCTAGATACGGAAACCGTTTTTTTACTCAATAGTGCATTTTTGCCTTTAATACTGGTGAAAAACCCGGTTTATTTCGTATTTACGCGAAGTCCTACACTAACTATTCCCAAGGCCCGATGCCCGATGCCCGATGCCCCATGCCCCATGCCCAATTCCCAGTTCCCTGATGTTAGTTTCTAGCCTTAAAGTCTTTAAAGATAGTTTGAAACGAGTACATCAGTCGGTGGACATCGTTTGTGGCTCTAGGAAAAATGTTGAGTTCCCATTTTTTGCGAGCGGTAGTTAGCAGTTTGGCTATCGGTTGGGAGTAACTGTTAGAAATGAAATAGCTGCCGCCTTCGTAGCGAATGTCTGACGCTAAGCCGATAAAAGCACCCGCCATTTCTAGTTTAAGTTCTGAGGTGCTGTGTTCCGATTTTACTGCTAAAATTACCTGCGAGTGTCGGGGTTCGCGGTTGAGCAAGCGGCAGATATTCGCTTCTTTTTGGTACAAAATTAAAACGTTGCAGTTGTGCAGAACTCCGGCTCTACCTTGGACTTTTACTCCTAGGTGAACTTCCAGGGCTGGTTTGTCGGGAAATTCCACAACAGCATGAGTGTATGGATGTGCACTTCCGTGGATTTTTCCCGCTGTTTTTCTAAATGTTAAATATTTCGGTGTTTCGTCGTCTAAAACATTGTTGTAATAAATAGTACCGCCTTCATTAGCAACTGCTTTTAGCAGAATAGTGAAGAGGTAAGTGTCAAAAATTCTGGATTGTTCTGCCGCTGTGTTAAAATCGGGATCGATCGAGCTTTTTAATTTGCTTTTAATTTCGGAATTGATGGCGTAGTTGCTGGGCCCGGAGGGCAGTTTTTCCAGCAAGTGCTTGAGGGCGATCGCCTGTTTGTGACGGGGGGCTGTGACGCTGGAGGTAAACTCGATTGTTTTGGCTGTTTCTGCACCTGAATTGGCAAATGTAATTTTTGTGCCGAGGGGAGAGGTTTCTGATTCTACTTTCAAGAAATAAGCAATTTCGTCTTCCATTTCGGAAGTGTTCACAGTCGCTTGCTCGACAGCATTAATTAACAGCAAAAGTTGTTCTTTTGCGGTATAATCTTCTATCTTGAGCAGAGGTGTTTTTCTTTTGAGCGATCGCTCTTCAATTACTTTGCCTATCTCTACAGTATCGGCTACTTGTTGAACTACCCAACCCAAATTAAACTCATCCAGAATTGCCGCCAGTTCTTGATAGAGTTTGGCGTACTCGATCTCGTCCATAATTGTTTCTGCGCTGCACACTATTTTGATTATACAAGATAGTTTGATTTTTTGGTCAATGGCCCGTCAGCAACTGCGAATATGGCCTGTAATGGCTGAGTATCGGAGTGTTTGACTGTCCGAGTGGGGAAAATCTTCCTCTTCCGTGAACCTCCTCCGTCACATCGGTTAAATCCTTTACAACATCGGTTGCCGAACTTCCTGCTTCTGGAGAGAGACAATTGGGAGTAAGCTATTGTACGACATTTGTAGCGATCGAACTATGGCAACTATCAACGACAACTACCTCAAACTCAAAGCTGGCTACCTGTTTCCCGAAATTGGGCGCAGGGTGAAAGCCTTTGCAGAGGCGAATCCCCAAGCGCCCATCATCCGGCTGGGGATTGGCGACGTGACTGAACCGCTACCGGCTGCTTGTCGAGAGGCGATGGTGGCGGCGGTGGAAGAAATGGGTTCGCGGGATAGCTTTAAAGGATACGGCCCGGAACAAGGTTATGAGTGGCTGCGGGAGAAAATTGCCGAGCACGATTTCAAGTCGCGGGGATGCGATGTTGATGCTTCGGAAATCTTTATTTCTGATGGTTCTAAGTGCGATTGTGGCAATATTCTCGATATCTTTGGCAACAATAACACGATCGCAGTTACCGATCCAGTTTATCCGGTGTATGTAGACACTAACGTGATGGCTGGCCACACGGGAGATGCGAACGAAAATGGCGAATACGGCGGCTTAGTTTACCTGCCAATTACAGCGGAAAACAATTTTACTGCGGAAATTCCCACTGACAAAAAAGTCGATTTAATTTACCTGTGTTTCCCGAATAACCCGACGGGGGCAACTGCAACCAAGGAACACTTGCAAGCTTGGGTAAATTATGCTAAGGCTAACGGTTCGATTATTTTCTTCGATGCGGCCTACGAAGCGTATATTACCGATCCGAGTTTACCGCATTCTATCTACGAAATTGAAGGGGCGCGGGATTGTGCGATCGAATTTCGTTCTTTTTCCAAAAATGCTGGTTTTACGGGTACTCGCTGTGCGCTAACAGTTGTACCGAAGACTTTGACTGGAAAAGCAGCCGATGGTTCCGATGTCGAAATTTGGAAGTTGTGGAACCGCCGCCAATCTACTAAGTTTAACGGTGTTTCTTACATCGTGCAGCGCGGTGCTGAGGCGGTTTATTCTGATGCTGGCAAGGCACAGATTCAGGCTTTAGTCAATTTTTACATGGAAAATGCTGCGATTATTCGGGAGAAATTGACAGCGGCGGGAATCGAGGTTTTTGGTGGCGAAAATGCACCTTATGTGTGGGTGAAAACGCCTCACGGTTTGTCGAGTTGGGATTTCTTTCAGAAGTTGCTGGAAACTTGCAATGTGGTGGGAACTCCGGGTTCTGGTTTTGGTGCGGCGGGTGAGGGTTATTTCCGCATTTCGGCGTTTAATAGTCGGGAGAATGTGGAGGAAGCGATGAGACGAATTGTGGAGAAGTTTAAGGTGTAAAAGCGCGAGAGATTAAGTCTTTTTGGGGCGGGCTCTTCGGCCCACCCCACAAGAAAATTGATCTCTTCTGGAACAGGCATCTTGCCTGTTCATGCAAATGCTGAAAAATGTGAGTTATAATCAGCTTACTGCCGAATTTTCAGGCAGCCACTCCACAAATTCCTCGAAGTTTACGAGCTTGGGTAAAGTTAGAGTTATAGGTTTTCAGAATTACTGATAATATAAATTATATCTCTATCCATCTGCGTTTATCTGCGTGCATCTGCGGTTACAAACTCCCAATCTGCCAGTAGTGCCAGATTCAGACAATTTAAAATACTGGATTTAATCGGGCGCTTTTCATCCCAAAATACGATCGCTGAATAAAAGTTAATCGCCGCCGGTGAATTCAAAAGCTCAAAAGTTTGACGCGCAACTCCCTCGTCGTCAAAGCCGAGAAAGTAAACAGTATCATCAAAAACCACAGGTTTATCAGCTATTTCACCGATCAACCTAAAATCCAGTTTTTTATAAAGCCCGCAAATCGCAATTTTCCAAAGTTTGAAGGTATAATCGCCAACTCCAAAAATCGAAAATCGAGGGTTGTTTTGATAAATTTTGCTTTTTCGATTATCTAAATATTGCCCGCAATCCTCCAGATAGCGCCCGGTTTTAGGAGCTATTTTTTTGATATTTTCAGTTGACTCCCCGATAAATTTTTGAGTAATGAGCATATATCGATCGGTAGCATTAATTCGATTTTGAGCAACACCAGAGCCTTTGATTAGCGGAAACAGATAAGTGTCCTCAATATCGACAACTTCTCCGAATGTATTTACAAAATAATTGTCTATTTTGCGAAACTCCATCACGTTAGAACAGTCGTGCTTTACACCCGATCGCCATTTTGTCCCTGAATTCACAGCATATAAATTACTCAATTTACTGAAAGAATTTATATCCTTAACCAAGAGATTGTTGTGATATCCAATTCGGTGACAGTCTGAAGTTTCTAAACTGCTAAATACATCGCAGAAGTAGTTTCGCGAATGAGCATCAAATTTGCAGACTAACAAACAAGCATCAACATTTGCATCAAAATATTTTTTAGCATCTATTTTGTAAGTTGCACAGTCAGCGAGATTGAGTTTTTGAGAGTGAAGGTAATTCAATAACTTTCTAGCAGTCGAAGTCTTGCAAAGCATCGCTAGATCGGCATCGCGCTTTTGCAGCCATTGCACCGCCTGAATCAGCATCCATTCTGAGATATCGAAGTTACTCTTACCTGTGAGAGCATCTAAGCCACTGTGATTTTGAAAATTGTTTTTTTTAGGTAAATTTTCGCTACCAATAGTTCCTTGTTGCGAGTTGGTCACCCACGGAAAGTTGCCGAGTACAAGCAGTCGAGTGCTACATCGATCGACTAATGATTTCCAATCAAAATCAAAGAAATCTCCGTGCCAAATATCGCATCTCTCATCCTGAAATAATTGCTTATTTAGTCTGACTTCTTTTAAGTAATTTTGATTTATTTCAACCCCGATAATTTTGGCGGCGGATGGAAACGAACGTGCAGCAGCTTGAATAAAATTACCGATACCGCACGTCGGCTCAATTATGGTGCCAGGATTGACATTAAGTTCTACTAATTTTCGACATACCATCTCGGCTAATGCCGGCGGTGTCTGAAAATCGCCGTATTCTAGTTTGGTTTTGCGATTGTTAGAACTCATTGGTTAGATTTATAAACTGCGATAACACCTTCCTGTTGTCCGGCACGCTCAATGACCCTTCCATACTGAAGTCGCCATTGCAACGCATTAGAAATGGTCAAAAAACCTTGCAAGGGTGGGTTTCTCAGTATTTCGTCTGCAATGTTACCTGCTTCAATTTCGTCAACAGGTAGATTTTTGTCAAACATGAAAGCAAGCAAATCATCTTTATTGCCTTCGTTATCTAAAATATAGCGAATTCCACGGGTCATTTGAAAATCTGCTGTTCTTTCGGCACTAACGTAAATTGTATGCAAAATATTCAGCGTTGCAGTTCGGATGGTACTGTTGTCTGTCTTTTCGTAAACAAAGATAATCAGTGAATATCCCAGCCCAAAAATCTTTTGCCTTGCAGATTTGAAAGGACATGACGACTGCGGTTGCCTAACACTTGTTACCTTCACGTCAACCAATATCCCTGGGAAATCGATGCCGCTTGCTGAATTGCCATCTATAAATTCATATTGCTGCTTGAGATAGAGTCTGAACTTTTGCTCCAAATATGTTCCAACAGCCTTTCCGTCTGTGATTCCGTAAAGCAGAGGTTCCGGGTGTTGAGACTCGGCTGCTGAAAATATTGCCGCCTCAGAACAAAGAATTTCTACGGTCAGAGTTGTCATTTTGATGAACCACCACATTTTTAATTGGCTGAGAAGGTAAACAGTATCATTATTATTTGCCACTCTTAATATTCTATCGATCGCCCTCGCTGGGAAAACCAAATTGGTCTGGTAATTCAGCAGAGGTAATTTGCAGAATCTCTAGCAACTTCTTGTATTGAACAGGCGTTAGCTTCGGTACCGATCGCCCCGATTCCCAGTTGCTTACCGTCGCTTCCGTAACGCCAAGTGCTTCTGCTAGCTGCTTTTGAGTCATAAACCGCTGAACTCTCAGTCGCATTAGGGGCGATCGATCGGCTCTTTCTGAGGTTTCCATAGGCTATTTGTTAAGTTATATTAATTTATTTGGCTTTGGCCTAAAATAATTGAAATCTACCCTAAATTAATTTACAGTTAGTCTAATATAGATTAGACAGCACCAGCTAAGCCACTTGTGCTGTAGGGGAATTGTTGTCTTTTCTTCAATCTGTCATTGTACGCGGTTTTACCGTTACAAAGCATCAAACCTATCCAAAATTATTGGTCAAAGCTATGTTGCAAGATTCATCATCCAACCAAACATCGCCGAATGTTTTAACCAACCAAACCTTTGAGGGCGATCGCGAAGCAGTCCGTCACGTCATCATTGGTTCGCCGCTGGGGGTACGCCGAACTATCCACCAACTGCACGCATTGCGCTACGAGGAAGCTGTTCGTTGGACTCATCCGTTAGCGCAGCCCTCGAAGAGGATCGCGATTCCCGACAATCGGATCATTATTACACCCGATCAGGGAGAAATCATGAGTCTTTTAGTCAAATTAATCCGGCTGCAATGAATTCATAAATGTGCGATCGATGTTTCTAGAATTGAGTCAAAAGTGCGATCGCGAATCTCTTCTCGTTGCCCGTGCTAAACTCAACAGATATCTTGTATTCTTATCAAGAACAGGCAAGATGCCTGTTCCACAAAGAATGAGTTTACTTGTAGGGTAGGCATCCTGCCTGCCCTTGGCACAAATTTAACGATCGAGAACAGGCAAGATACCTGTTCCACAAAGAATGAGTTTTCTTGTGGGGTGTAGGGGTTAGGCATCCTGCCTGCCCTTGGCACAAATTTAACGATCGAGAACAGGCAAGATGCCTGTTCCACAAAGAATGAGTTTACTTGTAGGGTGTAGGGGTTAGGCATCCTGCCTGCCCTTGGCACAAATTTAACGATCGAGAACAGGCAAGATGCCTGTTCCACAAAGAATAAATTTTCTTGTGGGGTAGGCATCCTGCCTGCCCTTGGCACAAACTTAACAACTAGCTCGCAATTCAGCTTATGATTGTTATCACCCCCGTCCTAAAACCAGTTAGCCAAATAACGCTTTCTCCCGGTAGTGTGGTAACTATTCCCAATATAACTTGGCTGGAATTTGAGTCGATTTTGCAGGAATTAGGAGAAAAGCGAAGAACTAGAATTGCCTACAGCAACAGTACCTTAGAAATTAGGGTTCCCTTACTAGATCGGGAAATTCCGAAAGATTTAATTTCCGATATTGTAAAAAATTTACTCAAGTCTGCGGGCAGAATATATGAACCATTTGGTTCTACTACTTTCAAACGGGAAGGTGCAGCAGGAGTTGAACCTGATGCTTGCTTTTATATTCTAAATTATCAGCGGATGATTGGCCGCCGCCGACTTTTACCGGACGATCCGCCGCCCGATTTGGCAATTGAGACGGATGTTACTTCTAAAACTAAGATCGATGCCTATAAAATTATTGGAGCTCCAGAAGTATGGGTTTATGACAGCGGCAGACTTCTCATTTATTTGCTGCAAGATGGAGAGTATGTAGAATCGGATATTAGTCCGAATTTTCCAGAAATCGCGATCGCCCAACTGATTCCGGCTACAGTAGAACGTGCTTGGCAGGTTGGAAATTTGCAAGCGCTAGAAGAATTTGAAAGTGCGATCCTCTCCTAGGGCTTCGCTAACGGCTAAACTCGTAGGAGACGTTACGCACTTCGCACTTGGTATCCCAAAAATCACACACTTACTGCCAAATTGTCAACCCCTAAAGGTCGATAAATTGTATCTCTTTGCTGATAACTCCGGCCCAAAGAACGAATCGCATTTTGCAAATCTTCGACAGACTGACAACTGCCGCCAACCGCACCGGCCATCGTTGTAATGTGCTCTTCCATCAAAGTGCCGCCGATGTCATTGCAGCCCCATTTCAGCGCTTCTGTAGCTCCATCTAAACCTAATTTTACCCAACTCGGCTGGTGATTGGAAATCAAATTGCCTAAGAAGATTCTCGATACTGCGGTGAGTAACAATGTATCTGCTAAAATTGGTTGGTCGCGGCCGACTCGACTCCGCAAAGGTGCCGGTGCTTGCTGTCCGACAAATGGTAGTAAAATAAATTCTGTAATGCGTGCCCCATAGTTTTGGTCGATCGCAGTTTGTTGGAGCGATCGCACTTTTTCTAAATGCAAAACCTGCTGCCCTGCCGTCTCAATATGCCCGCAAAGCATCGTACTCGTTGTCGGCAAACCCAGACGGTGAGCAGTTCCCACAATTTCCAGCCAAGTTGCCGAATTTAGTTTTTCTGGGCAAATTACCCGTCGCACAGAATCGTCGAGAACTTCCGCCGCAGTTCCCGGCATCGAACCAACTCCCGCATCCTGCAAAGCTGAAATTACATAGCTGAAACTAAGATTATCTCCTCTGGCAATAAATTCTATTTCTTGGGGCGAAAAAGCGTGCAAGTGCAATTGAGGAAACTTATCCTTAATAGTTTTCACCAATTGCAGATAATAAGGTAAAAATGCGCCGTTGAGCTTAGCTTGAAGATTTAAGCCCCCCTGCATACAAATTTCCGTCGCACCCCGCTGCACTGCATCAGTTGCCTTTTCCTGAATTTGAGCCGCATCTAACCAAAAAGCGCCCTCATCTCCCTCGTCGCGGCGGAATGCACAAAAACTGCAATGCTGCTCGCAAATGTTAGTAAAGTTAATATTCCGATTGATAACGTAGGTGACAGTATCCCCTGATTGTCGGCGGCGGAGCAAGTCAGCGGTTGCTTGAATAGAAGCTCGCGCATCGGGATCTCTTTGCTGCAAAAGAACCAATGCCTCTGCTGTAGAGATGTTATAACCTTGTAAAGCTCGATCTAGAATTGCATCCACAGTTTTTTTGTTAGCTAAGCTACTGAATTGCTGCCTGGAATTAAGGCGTTTTTATATTTTAACTAATCAATTATGGAGGAACGATCTTCTAAAATCTCAAGTCTTACAACACCATCCTTTACTTTTTGGGAACTGAAATTATGGGCATAAACCAAGCCAATCACCTCTTGCCAGTGCCGTCTGGGCCTTTGCAAATTCCTGCTGTACAGACTTTCAATTCAACTTTTACAGACGCAGGCACACCGCCCATTTATTTTTCCCTGGTCATTCCCACCTACAACGAGTGCAAGAATGTCAAGAGTATTGTGGAAAAATTGAGCCACTTGCTCGACGGAAGTATTCCCGGCAACTACGAACTAATTGTAGTCGATGACAACAGCCCCGATCGCACCTGGGAAGTCGCCCTGTCCCTGACACCGGAATATCCGCAATTGCGGGTGATGCGCCGCGAAGACGAGCGGGGACTTTCCACAGCGGTAATTCGCGGGTGGCAGGCCGCTCGGGGCGAGGTTTTGGGCGTCATCGATGCCGACTTGCAGCATCCCCCGGAGACGCTGTTGCAGCTTTTAGCAGAAATTCAGCGGGGCGCCGATTTGGCCGCTGCGAGCCGCCACGTTGCCGACGGCGGGGTGAGCGACTGGAGCGTTGTCAGGCGATTTTTATCGCGGGGCGCTCAAACCGTGGGGTTGGTGATCCTGCCGGGAGTGGTGGGCCGAGTTTCCGATCCGATGAGCGGCTATTTTATGGTGCGTCGCAGTTGCATAGCGGGCAAAACCATGAATCCTGCAGGTTACAAAATTTTGATTGAAGTGCTCGGCAGGGGCGACATCCGCTGGATTGGAGAAGTTGGTTACGTGTTTCAGGAGCGACAAGAAGGCGAGAGCAAAGTTACCTGGAAACAGTATATTGAGTATTTGCGGCATTTGCTGAGGTTGCGGTTTGCCCGCTGGCCGATGGGCAAGTTTCTGCGGTTTGGCCTTGTGGGTTTCAGCGGCGTATTTGTGAATATGGGGGTTTTGTACGTGCTGCGGGATATCCTCAATTGGGAGCTAACTCGCAGTCTGATCGTTGCGGCTGAATTTGCAATTATCAGTAACTTTTTGTGGAATGATTTGTGGACTTTTGGGGATATTTCTAAGCGGCAGCCAGGAAAGCGCCAGCGATTGAAACGGCTGTTGAAATTTAATACCATTTGCTTGATGGGTTTGATTTTGAATGTGCTGCTGGTTAATGTGCTGTTTAATGTTTTTGGGATGAATGAATATTTGGCTAACTTAATTGCGATCGTGGCTGTGACTCTGTGGAATTTCTGGATTAATATGAAGTTGAGTTGGCGGGTGACGGACGTAGATAGGTAATGGGTAATGGGTAATGGGTAATGGGTAATTGGTAATGGATCATTGATAAAATGACTAATGACTAATGACTAATGACTAATGACTCTTCTTCCCAATGCCTTTGAATGACTGAATTAATGATAAAGAACAAACAACTGTTGTTGCTATTACTGTGGACGGCGATCGCCTTGATCTTGCGATTTGCCAATTTAAACTCTAAACCGCTGTGGACAGACGAGTTTTCGACTCTAGTTTTTAGCTTGGGCAACAGTTTTCGAGGGGTGCATCTCGATCGCGCGATCGACCTTTCTACATTATTACAACCGCTACAATTAGGTTCCGGTGCTGGGATTGCAGATGTCCTCAACCATTTGCTGCTAGAAAGCAACCATCCACCAGTGTATTTTATGCTCGCCCACTGGTGGATGCGACTGTTTGGGCCTTCACAGGATAGTTTAGTTTGGATTGGGCGATCGCTCCCTGCTCTATTGGGCGTGATTTCAGTTCCCGCTATCTACTTTTTGGGCAAGTTTGCTTTTAGTTCTCGTTTAGTCGGTCAATGTGCGGCCGCGATGATGGCAGTTTCTCCCTACGGCATTTATCTGGCTCAAGAAGCTCGCCATTACACTTTAGGAATCTTATTAGTTATTGCCTCTCTTTTTTGCCTCGCCTTAGCTGCCAAAAAGCTGCAACAGCGCGCTCCCATACCTATTTGGGCGGTGCTGCTTTGGGTAGTTGTTAACTGTTTGGGAATTGCGGTTCACTACTTTTTTGCACTGACTTTGTGTGCCGAAGCAATAGCATTAATTGCGGTAATCTCGCAGCAGTTAAATGGAAAGTTGCCAATTGACAACAGCCAGCGGCCTAATATTTGGCAATTTCAAATCCTGTGGCGGCTTTTCGCAGTAGCGATGGGTACTTTGGCGGGCGGTTTAGTTTGGCTGCCGGTATTTTTGTCGAATAAATACGGCAGCGAACTAACTAATTGGATTGTCAGCGGCGATCGCACATTTTTAGATTGGATAAATCCGATTTTTCAAGCTTTAGCTGGATGGATCACTGTCATGTCTCTGCTGCCTGTGGAATCGCAAAATTTGGCAGTAGTAGTTGTATCGGCGATCGCCATGACAATATTTTTTATATTGGTGCTTCCCATCCTGTTTAGCGCTTTTAAAAATTCCTTAACAACGCCAGATACTCGTTTAGGTACTGTTACTTTCGGCGGGTTTGTGCTAGGAGCAATTTTCCTATTTTTCAGCTTTGCATATATTCTAGGAATTGACCTAACTCGCGGGGCTCGATACAATTTCGTCTACTTTCCGGGGGTGATATTGCTTTTAGGAGCAACCTTGGCGGTTACTTTTAACACACATACAGTAAAAAGTCAATGGTTTAATTTACGGGCGATCGAAGTTCCGGGCAAAAAAGCAGTGGTGCTAATTTTAGCAATGGGTTTTGTGAGCGGTGTCACAGTAAATTCCAATCTCGGCTATCGCAAATATTACAAACCAGACCTTTTAATTCCGGTTATCCGCGAATTATCGAAAGTTCCCGTGTTAATTGCCACTACTCAAAAGACTCATGTAGAAATAGGAGAGTTGATGGGGATAGGGTGGGAATGGGAAAGAAGTTCGGCAACGGATTTTGTAGCGGATGTAACGGATATAACGGATGTTAGGAAGAAAGAAGAAGTTAAAGCTTTTGATTCTCCGCTGTTTCTTTTAGCTAATCAGAGAAGGGATGGGCCGGAAATAGCGGCAGGGATACTTTATAAAACACTCAGTCAATTAGAACGCCCGCTTGATTTGTGGTTGGTTAATTTTCGCGCACCTGTGAATCTAGAAGCACAAAAATGCCAGGTTGAATCGCGCGAGTTGCCTGCGGTGGATGGGTATGAATATCAAGTTTATCATTGTTCCTGAGTTGGCGATCGCCCGCAACGACAGTCCGGGAGCGTCTCAATGAAAGCAGCCCTCCGCTAGAAATTGGAGGTAGGAGTCAGGAGTCAGGAGTCAGGAGAAAAGAGGAAGAAGGAAGAAGGAAGGAGCCAGAAGAAGTGTTTTTACAAATATGAGATGCTCCCTACGATCCGACTTACATCTTGCAACATTCTCAATAAGTTTTTTATGGGCGGGCTAGAAGCCGACTCCACAAGACAATCCATTCTTTGTGGAACGGGCTTCTAGCCCGTTGCTGACGTACCCAACCCCTACTCCCCACAAGACAATCCATTCTTTGTGGAACGGGCTTCTAGCCCGTTGCTGACGTACCCAACCCCTACTCCCCACAAGACAATCCATTCTTTGTGGAACGGGCTTCTAGCCCGTTGCTGACCTGCCCAACCCCTACTCCCCACAAGACTATCCATTCTTTGTGGAACGGGCTTCTAGCCCGTTGCTGACCTGCCCAACCCCTACTCCCCACAAGACTATCCATTCTTTGTGGAACGGGCTTCTAGCCCGTTGCTGACAATGGTACAAGATATCAGATCCGATCGACTAGAAAGAGCGATCGAGAAATTTATGACTCAATAAACTGACATTGCTAAAGCTATTACCAATAAGCATCACCCCGCTGATGTAGATGTAGGGTGCGCTGGGCGCACCTTACCGCTATAAATACGATCGAGACTGTTCAATCAAACGCTAAGAGTCAGCGGCCAAATGTTTAATTAAGACGCTCATCACTTCACCTGGATTTTGAGTTGGGACAAGCGGACTCCAGTCAGAAACGCAGGCAAAATTATCGCGGTGAAAAGAATGAATGACGCGGGAAACAACAGGACGAGAACTGATAATGAAAAGTTTCAAGAGTTCTCGGTTAACTGAAGTTTGCAAGTTTGGTTCTTTAGCAGGGGGCTGATTGAGTTCGGTAGTTGGATTTTCTGGCCCAACCTCGAAAGCAAGTATTAATTCGGTATTGGGTAGCATTTGCCGGATGACTTTCAGGGAAGATTCTGCTTCGCTGCGGCTGCGAAATTGGGCGACGGGTAAGCGCTGAAAGTTGGGCAGGAGTCGGTAAATAATCCAGGCATTCGCAGTTTCTGGGTTGTTCATGGCTGTATTGTAAATTGGGTATGTTTGCCCATAGGAAAGTGACAGACTTGCACGCGATTGCGAGCGCGATCTAGCATCGAGCTACTGCAATCAATATGCGTCCTAATTGATGATTTTTTCTCGCTCGCTCTGCGGCAAGCGAAAACTATATCTAGTTGAGCAATGACGTTATCTTAGACCACAAATAAATACATGACTCAATTATTTACAAATTTTAATATGGTTTTTTTTCAGTAGTAAAGTGTTTATTTAATCGCTCAAATTAGGCGTTTAAATTAGGTATTAAAATTAGGCGGTTATCATGCAATGGCGAGCAATAAAAAACGTTATATAGGGTCGAGCGACAAACAACCACGCTATAATTGATGTAAGTTTTGGGAAAAACTGCAATGTTAAATTACAACTTGCCGAGGTACTTGCCCTCAGCCGATGAACTGCCAGATTCTGACGAAACGCCTGTGGATAATGAACTTCAAGAACTAATACCGGGGTTGCTAAAAGCGATATTGCTCATAATTTGGGCAGAACGCATGGACTGGTTTTTTGGCATAGATATGGGTATCTATTATCACCCTGAAAAAGCTCCAATTGTCCCCGACGGTTTCTTGAGTTTAGGAGTAGAACGGTTTTACGATGAAGAATTGCGTCCCAGTTACGTGCTGTGGGATGAAAATGTTGTCCCAACTTTGGTGCTGGAAGTCGTTTCCAAAAAGTATCGCAAGGAATACAGCACAAAGTTGGAGGAATATCAAGATTTAGGCGTGCTTTATTACATTATCTATTCATCTCGTCGCCGTCGCAAACCCCGATTGGAAGTACATAAGTTAGTTAATGGGAAGTATGAATTACAGTCGGGACATCCCGTTTGGATGCCCGAAATAGGTTTAGGAATTGGTTGTGAAAGGGGAAATTATTCTGGGGTGACGAGGGAGTGGCTGTATTGGTACGACGCAGAGGGAAAACGTTATCTGACTCCTGAAGAACAGGTGAACAGATTAGCACAAAAATTGCGGGAGTTAGGAATCGATCCAAATAGTCTGAGGTGAAGTAATTATTAGAGCGAGGATTTGGGATGCAGTTTACTCATTAAGACGAGGAAAGTAGAAGTTTTGTAACTCCAAAAGCAGCTTGATCGAAGCAAAAATCATTTGAAACTGGCACCTTAGTAGAAACAGACTTGCAGCAACCAGAAGAAATTAATCAAGAAACTTCTCAGAATGCGATTCTGGAGAAATTACCAGAAGCTATGGTGGATGAAGCGGTTAAGTTTCTGGAATCTTTGTATGTTAAGGTCGATCGGGTAGAGTAGCGATATTTTTTTGCAGTAGGGGCGATCGCCTGATTAGGGAGAAGACATAGCTAAGCTATAATTTCTATGTTCTCCTTATCTTGAGACTCGGCCTTCACATTATTGACGGGTTGCCAGAAAACTACTCTGGCTTTGATCAGTTGCGATCGGGAAGTCATTCTCACTCTTGCCTGACACTATCGGGTACGCCCACCGCCGAAATACCCGATATTGCCTTTAAGTTTTGACACCGAATCAACTCATTAAAATCCAAACTGCGGCCTTCAATTTGCGCCACAGCCTCGATCGCCCCAAGCAAATGTCCGGCCGCTTCTGCTTCGTTGTAACCGCGCCTTCCCGCTACTCTAATCGCCCCTTCGTCAGCATCTAACTCTACTTGGGAACTGCGGTTGTCGCGCCAAATGCGAGTCATGGCGAGTCCCGTCAAACCGCCCGCGATCGCAGTGCCGATCGCATCTCCCTGCAACAATTCTACAACAGTCCCGACAATTCCCGCCAGAGCCGCACCTTGATAAATATCCGGTTTAAACCACTTAAAATTGCACAGAAAACTTACATTCCGCAATAGCAGTAAATCCCGCTGCGGCTTAGATAGCAGCCGCCACAAATCAAAATTAATATAAATCGGGCGAGATTGATTCCAAGGCAAAGGAAAATCGCAGTCAATTACCGTTGATTGTTGTGGCTTATTAATAATTTTACACATCATGCGGCCGGAAGCGGGCATCACATCTAACAGGCGGCGAATTTCTGGATCGGGATTCATAAATTTTAGGGTAATTGATAATTGGTAATTGGTGATTGCATCTGCCTAAAAAACAATAATATCTATCAGGGGCTTGTAGGGGCGGGTTTTACCGACAATAATTGCCTAAAACCTACAATCTCGTAAACCCGCCCCCACCCAATGGCTGATGCGATCGAAATCAAAGTAGATGTAGGTTATGGGTTGTGTGGGGGCGGGTTTCTGTAGATTTTTGACGGGAGTTAAATATTGTTCGTAAAACCCGCCCCTACAAGTCCATAGAAGATAATTAAGGGTTTTTCTTGGATGCGGGAGAGGGAGATTTTTGAGCTCTCGGAGCCGCTTTTTCGGTATTGGGCGAAGGCTTCGGACTGGCAATTGCTGGGGCAACAGATGGCTTTGAATTCGCGGCTGGGGATGGCAGCGGTTTCGGAGAATCAGGGGCTGTTAACGGGGCCGCAGGAGCTGTTTGAGCGCCTAAAATGCTGGCGTCTCCGGTGTCGAAGGTGCCGGCGATGCAAGCGATCATCATTGTAGCTAAGGTGCCGACAAATAATGCTTTCCAACCTAGTTCGGAAATGTCTTTGCGGCGGGATGGAATTAGGGCGATCGTACCGCCGACAAATATGCCGACGGAGGCTAAGTGGGCGAAGCCGGATAGGGCGTAACTGACAATTAAAACTGTACGATCGCTCACCAGTCCTTTTGCCGATGCTTCTGCTAAACTTTGATAGGGCGGAATGGCTGTTTCTAATAGCCTGCGACCGATGATTACTGACGCTTGCCAAGAGTCATCAAAGGGAACTCCTGTTAATAGCGTCAGGGGATAAAATAAAAATCCCATAATGTTTGCTAAGGTGACAACTTTGAAAAAACCACCAATGGGGCCGGGCAAAAATGCCAGCCAACCAAAGAATTGATTAATTAACGAAACTAAGCCTAAGATTAAAATCAAAACAGCGGCAATTGCCACCGCCATTTTTACACCGTCCAATGCACCAATTATCGCTGCATCCAAAGGGCTGACTCGTTCGATGGGTTCTCCCCCAACAGTCTCTTGTTTGAATTCTGCGCGATCCATTTCGGAAATTTCTTCGCCCACAAACTCGCGGCCTTTAGGCTTTGGTTCTTCCTTGGGAATGCCACCCATTGTCACGGGCACGCCTGTTTCAGGTACTAAGATTTTGGATAGAACAAAACAAGCGGGAATGGCGATAATTGAGGCGGAAACTAAATGCCATAAAATATTGGGAAAAACTGGCTTTAGAAAACTGACGTAAATTGCTAAAGTTGAAGAAGCGGCTGTCCCAAAACAGCAAGAGAGGATTGCACAAAGTTCCGAACGAGTCATTTTCGGCAAATAAGGCTTGACAACAATTGCCGCTTCAATTCCTACGAAAATATTAGCCGCGCCGCTGAGGGCTTCTGCGCCGCTCAACCGCATTGTCATATAAAAGATTTTGGCAAAAAGTTCGGTGACAATTTGAATCACGCCGATGTTGTATAGCAAGGCCATGAGGCCAGAAAAAAAGATGACTGTCGGTAAAGCTCTAAAGGCAAAAATATATCCTAAATTAACTGCAGGCTCTTTACCAGGTATGGGTACAACATTACTCCCGAATACAAATCTAGCTCCAGCGTCAGCAGCAGTGAATACTCCATCCAGTAACTTAGTAAACCCCTCTAAAGCGATGCGAGTTGGGGGGAACAGGAATACTAAAAATCCTAAGACTAACTGCAAGCCAATGCCCCAGATGATGACGCGCCAGGGAATATACTTGGGCTGTCGGTTTTCGGAAAAAACCCAGGCGATCGCACACAAGCCAAAGATGCCCAGAAACGAGATAAGATTGTAGATAGACATGAGCCTAGTCCTTGAAATACTTAAGAATGCCGATCGACGGTTTGCACCACATCAGTTATACTATTCATCTGACGGCAAATGCTAAAAAAAATAACGGGCTGATGAATTACGCACTCAACAGCGTACTTATGTCATTGCTTAGGTCATTCCGAACTCTGCGGATCTTTAGCAACCCTTGATTTGCCGTAATTACCAGCAGTTTAGATAGAAACTCTAACACATGGAAGCTTTTGCTCCACATCCTCCTGAATGGACTGCGACGGCGGTTCACGCTAATGAGTTTTGCTGCCCCAAGTGTGGCGCTAGCTGCACGGATGCCGCTGAGGTCTGGATTAATCGCCGATCGCCAGTATATACCGAGTTCAACCGCCGCAAGTGGCAAGAATTTTACCGCTGCCAGTGCGGCGGCGTGTGGTGGGCCTGGAGTAACGATAGGCCTCCTTCTGAACTTGTGCGTCGCGATCAGAGCTCGGATGACGGCCCGGATGAGGGCCCCGATGATGATTTTTAGAACGGTGACAGAATTTTCGATTTTATAGCAGAAGGAAGAAGGAAGAAGGAAGAAGGAAAAAGCAGTAATAGCTATGGTTTCGGCGATTAAGAATGTCCTAACCGTCTTGGCGGTTGCTATATTTAAAATTAAGGTAAGGTGCGCGGCTCGGCGCACCCTACATTTAGATAGGTGAGCGCCATTTCTAAACTAATCGAGCACGTCAAGTATTCCCTTGACTACGCCTTCCATGACTCTTTCAATTAAGCTCAATTCATTTTCTCCGATAGACTCATTTAAGAGCATTGACTGAATTCGCTGTCTGTCATCGCGAGTCAGTTCGCCTGACGAAAATATCTGCTCTACTATTTGTTCAGTTAGAAATGAGGAAGTTTGAGTTTGCATGGTTGGTCTCTAAAAGCATCAATATTTTGCTTTTAACTTTATTAGAGGAGCCAGTTATTGTGTGGGTTTTTACTTTCCCACCCAATCAGTGCTCCAATCCTAGGACTCTGGGGGGATTTTGTCAATACACTCGTTACAGATCAATATATAGCAATCCTAAATCATTTGTAAAAATATGTAGGGGTAGTGCTACCCCTACTCCCCGTGCCTACCCCCTATCTATCGGGGCAACCACGGGGGGATTGCCCCTACAAGAATTACACGAATCATTTAGGATTGCTATAAAATCTGCATTGTATTTCCGACATTCTGGCAACGGGTGGTTTGGGAGTGCGATCGACCCCGGCGGTGGTAGTGTTTGATCGACCTTTTTAAGTTTATTGGCACTTGGGCGGAACATTACAGCTCAAAAAAAATCAAAACGATAAGAGATTAGAATGGGGAATGGGGAATGGGGCATGGGGCATGGGGCATGGGGCATGGGGCATTGGTCATTGGAACCAACAAATAACAACAAATATAAGAAAAATAACCACTAACTAATGACTATTGAGTAATGACTATTGACAACTGACAACTGAGAACTGACAACTGACTAATGACCTATTTTCGTTCTGCTCTAATTTTGACATTAGGTTTTTGGCTGCTACCGCTAGCAGTTCGATCGCAATCTGTCGTTCCTGCAAATGACGGCACTAATACTGTTGTTAACTCCGAGCAAAACCGCACAGACATTAGTGGCGGACAACTGTCAGGAAACGGCGCAAATCTGTTTCACAGCTTCAGCCAATTTAATCTCAGCGAAGGTCAAATCGCTAATTTTCTAACTAATCCAAATATTCAAAATATTTTAGGGCGGATTTCCGGCAACAATGTTTCCATCATTAACGGTCTGATTTCTGTAACCGGCGGCAACTCAAATTTATTCTTAATGAATCCGGCGGGAATTGTCTTCGGTCAAAATGCTAGATTAAACGTGCCGGGGTCTTTTTTCGCGACAACTGCTACAGGTATTGGTTTCGGCGATCGCTGGTTCAATTCGGCGGGAATTAATGATTACAAAGCTTTACTGGGAAATCCCAATCAATTTAATTTTAATAATTCACAAATCGGTGCAATTATCAATGCCGGAAACTTGGCAGTTGGCAGCGGGCAAAGTTTAACTTTGCTCGGTGGAACCGTTATTAATACAGGACAATTATCCGCTCCCAACGGTCAAATTACTGTGGCTGCTGTTCCGGGACAAAATGCAGTCCGCATCAGTCAAGTTGGCAATTTATTAAGTTTAGAAATTACTCCGTCTTTGCAGTCAGAACAATCGGCGATCGCCCCGGTTTCTTTGCCTCAGTTGCTGACGGGCTCCGGCGTAGTGTCAGCCACAGGTTTAACCACTAACGAACAAGGTCAATTGGTACTGACTGGCGGGCAAACAGTGCCGGCAGTTGCCGGAAGTGCGATCGTCTCCGGTTCTGTAAATGTATTTGCTCCCTCTGGGAATGCTGGCGGCACAGTCAATATTTTAGGGGAAAAAGTCGGACTCTTCGGCGCAAATATCGATGCTTCCGGCACTGACGGCGGAGGTACTGTGCGCGTCGGAGGCGGTTTCCGGGGGATGGAACCAGTGCCAAACGCCCAGGTAACTTATGTTAGTCCTGATTCTACGATCGCAGCAAACGCGATCGACCGCGGCAATGGCGGCACGGCGGTAATTTGGTCAGACAATATAACTCGCTTCTTGGGCAATATTACTGCTCGCGGGGGCACTGCCGCAGGTAACGGCGGCAGAGTAGAAGTTTCCGGCAAAAATGCTTTAACTTTCCAAGGAGAGGTCGATACCCGCGCGACTAACGGTGCGATCGGCAATTTGTGGCTCGATCCGGCAAATATTACGATCGTCAGCGGTAACGGCGACACGAGCGCGCCATCGACTGGCGGGGAACTGGAATCGGAACCCGAACCCAATGAAACATCGATCTCAGAAGTGCAGTTGGAACAGATGACAGCCGGCAGCAACGTGGTTTTAGATACCCCCGGCTACATCACCCTCCAAGACTTGCCCGATAACAAACTTTCCCTGCAAGCGAGAACGGGAGACACGGTAACATTTAGAGCGGGCGGAGTGTTTTTGGTCAATGACCCCAACGATTTAATCGAGACTCAAGGTGGCAACATCAACATTTTTGCCAGCAGCATCTCTCTGGGCGGACTCAATGCTAACAGCGGCAATATCGCTCTCACTGCTAGCGGCATTGACTTCAGAGGCGGCAGCAATTCTGTCAGCAGTGCGGGGGGAACAATTCGCTTGCAGCCCAACGACAACCGACGAATTCAAATCGGTGGCACCGGCGATATTTTGGGCCTTTTAGACTTGACGGCAACGGATCTCGGCGCTTTGGCGGGGGATTTCGGCTCGATCGCGATCGGGCGCGAAAACGGTAGCAGCTCGTCGATCGCGATCGTCGCACCCATTACCTTCAACAGCCCGCTGACACTTCAAGGCAGCTCGATCGCGATCGACAATCCCCTGAATACAAGCGGCAGCGCTAGCTTGACTCTCGACGCGCCCCAAACTGATCTCAACGCCAACATTGCGACATCCGGCGGCGATCTCACTTTTACAGGAAACGCATCCCTCAATGCTGACGTGGCTTTGAGCACGGAAGCTACCGGCAACATTCTGTTCTCCGGTAGCCTAGACGGAGCTCACGCCCTGAGACTAGACGCTGGGCGAGTGCTGTTCGGCGCTACAGTTGGTCAAGCTGCACCGCTGGCGAGTTTGAATGTCAACGCCCGCAGTACCGAGGTATCCGGCAATATGGCGACATCTGGCGACATGACTTTCAATAGTAACGTCACAGTCGATCGCACCGCCGCCCTAGCCGCCACTACCGGCAATATCACTTTTGCCAATACCCTCGACAGCACGCCGGGCCGGGCTAATAATTTGACGCTGCGCGCTGGCGGCAACATTACTTTTGGCGGCCTAGTCGGTCAAACTCAGAGGTTGGGCCAGCTCTCGGCCGATGCTGCTAGCGTGACGGCTGCTTCCACCATTACAGCGCGCATTTTGAGCGTTAACGCGCGAGATTCCGCTCGCTTCGGGGGGGACAGCACGGCCGTTTTGGGAGCCGATATCAAGGCAGAAAATGTCCTCTTAGAGGGTAATTTAAGGACGGATGGTGGCAGCGTGAACCTGCAAGGAAGCGGCGAGGTTCGGACTGGCAATATTACCTCGAATGGTGGGAGGATTCGGGTTGAGGGGAATACTGTTGCTGCAGGTGCGATCGACTCGTCATCGGCGGGCACAGGAGGCGCGATCGCTCTCCAAACCAATGCTGGCCCTTTAACTGCGGGAGCTTTGAACGCTTCGGGGGCGATCGGCGGAAATATTGCTGTCACGTCGAAGGCGGGGATTTCCGCTCTCGATCTCAACTCCAGCGGCACTTCAAACGGAAACGGCGGGGGCGTCTCCCTGAACGCGACTGCTGACATTCAGTTGGGCTTTATCAACGCTAGAGGCGGCACTGGTGGCACTGGCGGCAGCGTTGATGTGAGAACCCTCGGTTTGTTTCGATCGAACAATGTTTTCAACGATGATATATCGGGCAATGTTTCCAGTATTTCTACTACCGGAGGTGCGGGGGCGGGGGCGATCGCAATTCGCCACGGAGGCAATAGCGATCGACCGTTTGTAGTTGGCGGCGCGATCGACAATGGAACCAGAGGAAGCATTAATGCTGGCGTGGGAAACGCCATTTTGCCCACTTTTTCTTTTGGACAAACTTACACCCAAGGAAGTTTACCAAATCAGATTTCCCTAATTACACCGACCGCGCCCTCTACTCCTGCACCAATTCCCGAACCAATTCCCGAACCAATTCCCGAACCAATTCCCGCACCAATTCCCGCACCAATTCCCGAACCAATTCCCGCACCAATTCCCGCACCAATTCCCGAACCAATTCCCGAACCGCCTCTAGAGTCCGTAAATCCCGATCCGGAGCAGTCATTTCCGGCATCTTTGCAAGTAGAATTGCGATCGCCCAATCGAGACCGAAATTCCCCAATTAGCCAGGATATTTTCGCTCCTTCTCGCAGATTAGATGCGGCAGGTTCGGGAGTTTTAGAATTTGAACAAACCTTTACTCGCGAGTACGAAAAATATCTAGATTTGCCCCCAAGGAAGCCGATTACTAATCTATCGGTGATTTACGAAACCCTTCGCAAAAACGAACAAATTAGTGGGATAAAATCTGCAATTATTTATATGAATTGGCTCAGGAGATCGGATGCAGCCGCAGCCAAAGAAAATGGTTCTGTGCTGGTGGCAAGTGGGGATTTATCTAATCTATTGCCTGTGAGAAATAACCTCACCTCCGGGCCCCATCGCCCCTTAGAAGATAAGTTGGCCCAGAGGTTGTCGCCACTGAGCCAAGAAATTCCCGATGTTCCTAACGGGGAGCTTTTAGAATTAGTGTTAGTCACAGCTAACGCTCAACCGATGCGCGTTGTAGTTCCGGCGACAACGCGGTGGCAGGTGTTGCAATTGGCGGATGCCCTGCAAACCGAAATAACTAATCCCAGAAGAAGAAGCAGCATTAGTTATTTGGATTCTGCTCAAAAACTTTATCGCTGGTTAATTGCGCCAATGGCCCCAGAATTGGCCGCTTTAAAGATTGACAATTTAATTGTAATTCCGGCAGCAGGTTTGCGGAGTGTGCCCTTTGCTGCTCTTCACAATGGCAAACAATTTTTAGTTGAGCAATACAGTATTAGCGTGATGCCGAGTCTGAGTTTGACTGATATCGGCTACGACAATATTGCGGATGATGAAGTTTTGGCAATGGGGGCGTCGGTATTTGAAGATAAAGCGCCATTACCAGCGGTACCGGTGGAGTTAGAGTCGATCGCGCCGCCAAGTGAAGGAAAATTATTTTTGAATCAAGATTTTACTCTGGGAAATTTGCAAGCTCAGCGGGCAAATCGGCCTTTTGGAATCATTCACTTAGCAACTCACAGCGAATTCCTGCCTGGGGAACCGAAAAATTCTTACATTCAGTTGTGGGATACTAAATTACGTATCGATCAAATGGCACAGTTGCGGTGGAATGAACCGCCGGTGAATCTGTTAGTTTTAAGCGCGTGCAGTACCGCTTTGGGCGACGAAGAGGCGGAGTTGGGGTTTGCGGGTTTGGCGGTAGCTAGCGGTGCTAGATCCGCTTTAGCGAGTTTGTGGGAAGTCAGCGATGATGGGACTTTGGGGCTGATGACTGAGTTTTATCGGCAGTTGCGGGCCCCCAGACGCGGTGGCAATTTGATGATTAAAGCGGAGGCTTTGCGCCGCGCGCAATTGGAGATGCTGCGGGGGCGCGTGCGGATTCAAGACGGAATGTTGCGAGCCGATGGGCTTTCTGGGGATCTAATTTTGCCTCCAGAAATTGCGGCGCGGGGCGATCGAGTGCTTTCGCATCCTTATTATTGGGCCGCCTTTACAATGATTGGCAATCCTTGGTAATGGGGATGTTGAATGAAGAAGGAAAAAGAGGCGCACCATTGTCAGCAACAGGCTTTTCGGCCTGTTCCACAAGAAAATTTATCTTTTGTGGAACCGGCATCTTGCCTGTTCCTAAAAACCTAATTGAGAATGGTGCAATATCTCAGATGCAACCGGAAACCCTCTCAAATGTCTCGAAACTATGACATCCTAATAGTTTTCCCACAAGTGTTACCGAATTTATTAGGGTGGTGTGATGAACTCCCTTGATTCGTTAATTGCCCGAAAACCTATACGATTGACCTACATTTTTAGGCATTCCGGTTTCAGAGTCTTGCTGTAACCAGGCGTGGGAGTCATAATCAGCGATCGATTGACAGCCACATTTGACACAAATGTGGTTCTGTTTTCCTTTTTTCTTAGTGTTTGTACGGATATGGGTTAATTTGCACTCGCTTTCATTGCATGGTGATTCGCCCTATTTATACTCTAATTATGCAAGGCCCAAATCTCCTATGAAGACTAACGGCGATCGCACTTCACTCTGTTTTGCCGGATTTTGCAGGAAACTGTAGAGCGATCGGACTCCTGACCGGAATGTTTAGCCCTCTTATTTTTAAGAAATGTTAATAAAAAATAACTTTTCTTTTTACACTGAAGTTTTTCTTAAATTTTCGGATATTATTATGTATTAGAGGATACATTTACTTAATTAATTAACAATTGCTAAAAAATAATTGAGTATTAATACTGACAAGAGGATGTAAGAATGATTAACTTACCGGGCTACGACATTACCAACCAAATCCATGAAAGTAATAATTCTTTAGTTTACCGGGGACTGAGAAAGCAAGACAAAAAACCGGTAATTATCAAATTTCTCAAACAAGATTATCCGATGCCAGCTTCGTTAGTCAGATACAAGCAGGAATACGAAATCACACACAATCTTAACCTAGAAAGTGTCCCTCAAACCTACAGCTTAGAAAGATACCATAACAGTTTGGCTATCATTTTCGAGGATTGTGGTGGAGACTCATTAAAGCTCTGGTTGGCTTCTCACAAACTTACCTTAGAAGAGTTTTTCTTAACAGCTATTAAAACAACCAGGGCTTTAGGTGAAATTCATCGACATAAAATTATTCATAAAGATATCAATCCCAGCAATATTATTATCAACTCAAGCACAGGGCGAGTTCAAATTATAGATTTTGGCATCTCTACTGTTTTAAAGCGCGAAAATCCTAGCCTGAAAAATCCTAATGTTTTAGAAGGCACTCTGAGCTATATATCGCCGGAACAAACAGGCAGAATGAACCGAGCGATAGACTACCGCACTGATTTTTACTCATTAGGAGTAACTTTTTACGAAATGCTAACGGGGCAAGTGCCCTGGGATTACAGCGATGCAATGGAATTAATCCACTGTCACATTGCCAAACAGGCAGTACCGCCCCACCAAATCAATCTAGAAATTCCTAAAGCTGTTTCTAATATTGTGATGAAGCTATTAGCGAAAACCGCTGAAGCCAGATATCAAAGCCCTTGGGGAATTATCGCTGACTTAGAAGAATGCCTAGAACAATTAAAAACTACGGGAGGAATTGCCGATTTTGCCATCGCCCAAAAAGATATTACAGATAAGTTTCAAATACCTCAAAAACTTTACGGCAGAGAAACAGAAGTTGAAACCTTATTAGCAGCCTTTGAGCGAGTCAGCAGAGGCAGCACCGAAATGATGCTAGTATCCGGTTACTCTGGCATTGGTAAATCCGCCTTAGTACAAGAAGTTTATAAACCAATTACTAAAGCCAGAGGTTATTTTATTGCCGGAAAATTCGACCAATTTCAACGAAATATCCCTTACGCCGCCGTTGTCAAAGCCTTTCAATCATTAGTCAAGCAACTCTTAACTGAAAGCCAAAATCAACTCAATACCTGGAAAGAAAAAATATTAGCTGCTGTTGGCGCTAATAGTCAAATCATTGTCGATGTCATTCCTGAAGTAGAATTAATCATTGGCCCACAGCCAGCCGTACAAGAATTAGGCGCTACAGAAGCACAAAACCGCTTTAATTTAGTATTTCAAAAATTCATCCGCGTCTTTTGTTCAGTTGACTATCCCTTAGTCATCTTTCTCGACGATTTACAATGGGCTGATGCCGCTACATTGAAATTGCTACAAGTAATGCTCGCCGATGAGCAAACCAACTATCTATTTCTAATTGGTGCTTATCGAGACAACGAAGTTAACCCATCTCATCCTTTAATGATGACTTTGGACGAGCTGCAAAATGAAGGTGCAAGCATCGAGCGAATTACTTTAGCTCCCTTACACCTTCACCACATAGTTAACTTAATTACTGATACCGTGCGTAAAGACCAAAAATCAGCGCTCCCCCTCGCCGAGTTAGTGGTCAGTAAAACTCAAGGCAATCCTTTTTTTGTCAATCAGTTTCTCAAAACTCTCTATCAAGAAAGCCTGCTGAGATTCAATTTTCATGAAAGAAACTGGGATTGGAATATTTCCGAAATTGAATCCGTAGGTATTACTGATAACGTCATTGAATTGATGATTGGGAAATTGAAAAGACTTCCCCAATCAACTCAGCAAGTTTTGCGTTTGGCTGCTTGCGTGGGTAATAGTTTTGACTTAAACACTCTTTCAATTATTAATGAAAAATCTTGGGGAGCCACGTTTCAAGAACTATTGCCAGCCATCCAAGAGGGATTAATCTTAACTACTTCTGAGTTAGGTGCTACCGAATCAGAAATAATTAACTCCGACTTGGTAATTACTACTTATAGATTTTTGCACGACCGCGTGCAGCAGTCAGGTTACGCTTTAATTGACTCAAAACTGCAAACAGCAATTCACCTACAAATTGGTCGTCTGTTACTGGCAAATATTTCTCCTGAGCGACGAGCCGAAAGAATTTTTGAAATTGCCGATCATTTAAATTCGGGTCGGAATTTAATCCTTGATGAACGCGAGAAAACTGAACTAGCTATTTTAAATTTAACAGCCGCTCGCAAAGCCAAAGATGCAACGGCTTATGCTGCTGCCAGAGATTACTTAAAATTCGGTCTAGAAATTTTACCGGGCGATATTTGGCAAGACTCCTACGAACTAGCTTTTACCTTTCATAAGGAGCTAGCCGAAGCCGAATATTTAAACGGCAATTTTGAAGAATCAGAAGCTTTAATAGAAGTGGCATTTGCCCAGGCTAAATCTGATCTAGAAAAAGCCGAAATTTACAACATTTTGATCGTGCAGTACACTCTGCTAAGTAAATATCAAGAAGCAATTCAATCGGGATTAAAAGCCCTTCAATTGCTGGGCATAGACTTGGATGAAGATAATTTAAGCGAGGCGGTTAATGCGGAAATGGCGGCAGCTAAAGCCAACTTGGCTAACCAAGAAATTGCTGCATTAATTAATGCCGACAAGATGAAAGATCCGGCTCAACAAATGGCCATGAAATTATTGGGAAACATGGGGCCGCTAACGTTCTTTTCATCTCAAGAGCTGTGGAAGTTGACTGTGATCAAAGCGATTAACCTTTCTCTCAAGTACGGTTTTGTAGCGGGAGGGTCTTACTGCTATTCATGTTATGGAATTATCCTGAATTCAATTTTAGGGGATTACCAATCGGCTTATGAGTTTGGCAGACTCGCTCTGACTCTCAGCGAAAATTCAAATAACTTGTCTCAAAACTGCCAAGATAGTGTGATTTTTGCCAATTACTTAAACTGCTGGGTGAGACCGCTCAAAACTACGGCGGAAATTAATAACGAAGGTTATAAAGTTGGCTTGCAATCTGGTAATTTGCAATGGACGGGTTATAACCGGATGTTTCAAACTATTACCTATTTCTTCCAAGGCATGAATTTGAATAACCTTTTGGAAGATATTGGCAAGTCGCTCCATTTCTGCTATCATACTAAAAATTTGTGGGCTATTGATATTATTATTGCTAATAAGATAGCAATTTTAAATTTGATGGGCGAAGAGGATGAAGTTAGCGAAAAACAGCATTTAGAAAATTTTCAGGACCGTAAAAGCATGGCAGCGCTGTGCGAGTTTTATGTTTTAAAAGCGCAGACTTTATATCTTTACGAACAGTATAGTGAGGCGCTAGAAGCATCTGAACGCGCGGCAGAGCTGATCGATTATTTGATGGGTCATATTTCTAGTGCTCATCATTATTTTTACCGTTGTCTGATTTTAACTGCTCTGTATTCAGAGGTTTCTGAATCGGAGCGAAAAGATTACTGGCAGCAATTAGAAGCTAATCAGAAACAAATCAAAGTTTGGGCGGACAACTGCTCGGAAAGTTTTGCACATAAGTTCTCGCTGGTGGCGGCAGAAATGGCGAGAATTTCAGGTCGAGATTTGGAGGCGATGGATTTGTACGATCGCGCGATAGCTGAGGCTAGAGAGCATGATTTTATTCAGAATGAAGCGCTGGCGGCGGAACTGGCTGCTAAGTTCTGGTTGGGGAAAGATAAAGAAGAATTTGCCCACATCTACTTGACTAAAGCCCACTATGGCTACCAATACTGGGGGGCTAAACGTAAAGTTGAGAGTTTGGAGGAAAAGTATCCCCAATTAATAGTGAGAACATCAGGAAAGACAACTACTCAAACAAAGGTTAACCGCACAACGACGGCGACTACTAGCAGTAATTTGGGTGAGACGCTAGATTTAGCTACGGTGATGAAAGCTTCTCAAGCGATTTCGGGTGAAATAGTTTTGAGTAGGTTGCTGGAAAGATTGATGAAAATTGCGATCGAGAATGCGGGGGCGCAAAAAGGTTTTTTGATTTTAGAAAAAGCGGGAAACTGGGCGCTAGAGGCGGAAGGTTCGGTGCAGGAGGATGAAGTTAGTGTGCTGCAATCGCTTCCTCTCAATCCGATAGCAGCTTCTGGGGGAACTCCTTTGCTGGCTTGTGCGATCGCCAATTATGTGATTCGCACCCAGGAAAATGTGGTGTTAAATAATGCGGCCCAAGAGGGACAATTTACCCGCGATCCTTATATTGCAGCCACTCAACCGAAGTCTATTCTTTGCACTCCTCTGCTGCACCAAGGTAAGCTGACAGGCATTCTTTATTTGGAAAATAACCTGACTGAAGGGGCTTTTACTACCGATCGCCTAGAATTGTTAAAACTGTTATCTGCCCAAATTGCTATTTCCATTGAGAATGCTCAACTTTACAAAAATTTACAGGAGTTTAATCAAAACTTAGAGCAATTAGTGAGCGATCGGACTCAACAATTATCGAACACCCTAGAGGCTTTAAAAGCCACCCAAACTCAGCTAGTCGAATCTGAAAAAATGGCATCTCTGGGAGGATTAGTTGCTGGTGTTGCCCATGAAATTAATACTCCCATCGGAGTGGGTGTCACGGTTGCTTCAGCTTTGGCAGAAAATACCACAGAATTTGCCTCTCTTTATAAAAGTGGCAAAATGAAGCGATCGGATTTAGAAGAATTTGTCGATATTGCTACCCAAAGCAGTAAGGCACTTCTAATTAACCTAGAGCGCGCGGCAGCATTGATTCAAAGCTTTAAGCAAGTAGCAGTAGATCGCTCTAGCGAAGAACGGCGTACTTTCCAGATCAGACCTTATCTTGATGAAATTTTATTACAATTAAAACCAAAGTTGAAAAATAGCCCACATTCGCTTAAAATTAAGGGAGATAGCAAAATTGCTATAGATTCTTATCCAGGAGCCTTGTCCCAAGTTGTGACAAACTTGCTAATCAATTCTCTGATTCATGCCTACGAACCAGGGATTTCTGGGGAACTAATCTTTGCTTGGGAGCAAGAAGGCAATCGGCTAAGGTTTGAATACGCCGATGAAGGTAAAGGTATTCCCCCAGAAAACTTAAGTAAAATTTTTGATCCATTCTTTACCACTAAGCGTGGTCAAGGTGGCAGTGGGTTAGGGTTACATATTGTTTACAATTTAGTCACCCAAAAACTAAAAGGTGAAATTGAATGTCTAAGTGAGGTGGGAAGAGGAACCAAGTTTATTATTAAATTACCGATGCAACTTGATTCACCAATGTAGAGTTACAATTCCGATTTCCTGGCCAAGATAACTAAGTAAGTTCACCTCATTAAAAGTAAAATAAGGATGACTGAAAAGGTTGCTGTCTAACTCTTCTCCCTTCTGCCTTTTGCTTAACAGGTTTTCTAACTTCAAACCTACACATTAGTAAAAAATAAAGGTGTACAGCAATGAAAAGTGATTTTGACGATTTCTTAACTCCACCATCTCCAGAAACAGTATACTTTGCCGAAGTAATGGACTCGGATGACGAGATATTATTTGCAGATGAAACCACAGAAGAAAAACTGAGTGAAAGCTGGAAAATTTTAGTTGTAGATGATGAGGCTCAAGTTCACACCGCTACCGAAATTTCACTAAGGAAGTTTGTCTTTGAAAATAAATCTTTAACCTTCATTAATGCTTACTCCGCTCGTGAAGCTAAACAGCTAATCCAAGAAAATCCTGATGTTGCCATCATCTTACTTGATGTAATTATGGAAACAGATGATGCTGGCTTAAACTTTGTTAAATATGTCCGAGAAGTTTTAGGCAATCATTTAGTGCGAATTATTTTACGCACGGGTCAACCCGGACAAGTACCTGAAAAAAGCATTATTATCAATTACGATATTAATGACTATAAAACTAAAACTGAATTAACGACATCAAAGCTATACACTACGATTCTAACAGCTTTGAGAAGTTTTTCTCTGAGTCAGAGTTTGCAGGCTGAAATAGAGCGACGCGAACAAGTAGAGAAAGCACTCCGTCTCAGTGAAGAAAAAGAGCACCAAAAATCTGTTGCCTTAGATCATTTTGTCAAAGAACTCCAAGAAACACAACTCCAGCTAGTTCAAAGTGAAAAAATGTCTAGTCTCGGTCAATTAGTTGCAGGTGTGGCTCATGAAATTAACAATCCGGTTAACTTTATTTACGGCAATCTCTCCCACGCCAACGACTATATTAAAGAACTCATTAATATGGTGAATCTTTACCAAAGGTATTACCCGCAACCCGAAGCAGAAATTATCCATGAAATAGAAGATGGAGAGTTGCCATTTATCATAGATGATTTACCAAAATTGCTTTCTTCCATGCAGTTAGGGATCGAACGCATTCGCAATATTGTTCACTCTCTACGCAATTTTTCTCGGTTGGATGAAACTGAAATTAAATCAGTCGATATCCACGAAGGCATTAATAGCACTTTGATGATCTTACAGCACCGACTAAAGGCTAAGTCCGATCGCCCTGCTATTAATGTGATAAAAGACTATGGTGCATTGCCGCTGGTGAACTGTTATGCCGGTCAGCTCAATCAGGTGTTTATGAACCTTTTAGCGAATGCTATAGATGCTTTAGAAGAGCGGCTAAGTAGAGAAAGAGGAGATGGTGCAGTTTTTCACCCCCAGATTTTGATTCGGACTGAAGTTGTACCAGGCAATTCCCATGACAACATTAGCTCGGATTCCCGCATCCTGATAACAATTGCTGATAATGGTTTGGGCATGACAGAAACAGTTCGTGCTAAACTTTTCACTCCCTTTTTTACTACTAAACCCATAGGAAAAGGTACAGGCATGGGATTGTCAATCAGCCGAAAAATTCTAATAGAAAAGCACTGTGGTCAATTGGAGTGTATTTCTAAGCCAGAGCAGGGAACGCAGTTTATTATTGAGCTGCCGACTATCTGTAAATGCACTAACATCGCCGCCCTAGCGAATGCCTAGAAAACTCATCGGGCTGAATTGATCGTATACCGTTTTTCAGTTGCATGAGAATAGGGTAATTGCTAATTGGTAATTGCTCATTAATCAAAATTATGACTGAATTTTTCCCCGCAGCAAGTCCCCCCCTTCTGGGGTCGGGATAGCCACTGCGGCTTTAGCCACATTCTTCTAACTTAGAGCAGATTACAGGTTTATGAAGTAAACCCCTGATGGCTCAATCCCCGTAGGGGAATGGCATTGCCGTGTCTAAAGCTGCACTTCATAAAGCTGGGATACGCTGTAATTGTATTGGTTTTCAATATATAGCCTTTCTCAGTAACATGAGGTGCTCACGCGGGCATAGGGCATAGGGCATAGGGCATAGGGCATAGGACAAAGCCCCCATACCTCACAACGCTTGAGAACCGCTATATTTTTTAACAATATGTTCGCAGACGTTACCAACTGTGTCGTAAAAATACAGCATAAGCTGTTCTGCCTTTAAATTGTATGTCAAAAAAATTTAAAGTCTTGTGGGGAGTAGGGGTTGGGCGTCCCGCCCGCCCTGAATATACAGTTTAAATGCGCGACAGCTTATTCCATATACAGCGTATTCTAGGTTTATGAAGTGCACCCCAGAAACCGGGTTTCTTTACAGTTCTCGTATCATTACTGATTCTGTTGCTCGAAACCCGGTTTCTCGCGATCTACATCTACATGGAATATGCTGTATCACAATAGTTGAGGGCGAAAATACAAGGTTAAGACATTATTTAGCTCGTGTGAAACCAAAAAATATTTGTTATTCTCACTCAGGCAACTTGTTGCTAAGACATTCCCTTCGATTTTTAATTCACTATCTAAAATCTGCCGCTCTTTCAATTCCATATCAAAATCAAAGAAATTATTTGGCTCCTATGCGATCGCCCGCGTTGCTTAGTGATACCCTAATTGAGCAACGGCTTTTTTTGTAAAATCATCTGCTCAAGGTTCTTCCCTCAGATGCAAATGTCGCCCTATTTCTTGATGACATACGTGCCAAAAATACAGTGTTAAATTCAGAAGGGCTAATAATTTAGTGCCATCTTCTAACATCGCGTGTACTCCTAGACTTTGAGACTCCAAACGATCCTCAAAGCGTGAGATAGCAAACAAGAGGAATGCTGCGACTAATGGCAGGTAAGGAGTGGTTTTGATGTATCGCCAAAACTTAACTCCGTAAAGGAAAACAGCACTACCATAACATAAATTAATTAATTTGCTAGATATTCCCAATCGAGAAAGAATCAAAGTCATCCGAAACCTGTCATCCAGGAAAAAGACTCCGAGTAGTAAAGCACTAAAAAATAAGAAGATCGCCGATCGACTCCGCGGGTCTTTTTGGCGCACCACTCCGAAAGTAAATGCACAAATTGCGACTGGGATGCACCATAGGACTTCGGAAACTCCGGTGAGAATGCCTTCGTAAGGGAACCAGAAATTAAAAGGATCGCTAAACAGGCGTTCAACTCCGTCTCCCTGGTTGTAGAGTTTGGCGTATACGCTCAGCGCGCCCAAAATCAGAACAGTCAGAATGTTAAAAGCAGCTAAAAACCGTACACGAAAAAAGTGTTTTTTGAAAACTTCTAAAGAATTTGAAAAATTGGGAATTTTATCGAAGAAAGGCAGATGCTTCATAAAAAATGTCTCCAAGCAATAGAGTTCGTTACTTATTCACGGGTAGCCAAACCACAAAGGTAGTGCCGCGATTGGTTGGATATAAATGAGTTTCCGCCGAGGGCAGCCATTCAGGATTGACTGGGGAAAATACTTCTATTTCTCCTTGCATTTGGCGGACTAAATCGCGGGCGATCGCCAAACCCAATCCTGTGCCGGGAATTTCTGTCTGCGCTTTTTCTCCCCGGTAGTGCCGCTCAAATAAATGCTCTAAATCTTGGGGGGGAATGCCGGAACCTGTGTCGCTGACGGCAACTGCTATGGCAGGCAATTGGCTGTATCCTGCCCGATCGCCATCCGCTGCTTTGTACCTTACTTTAATATAAATTTGGCGGCCTGCAGGGGTATATTTCAAAGCATTGTCAATTAAATTGCTCAAAACTTCGCGCAAAGCTCGATCGTTCGCGGAGACTGGTGGCAAATCCGCCTCGATGTCGGCTACCAATTTCAGATGCCTTTCGGATGCGATCGCCTCGGCGGAAGTTAACAGCGGTTTTAAGACTTCTGTAACAAAACAGGATTCCTGGACATTGGCCGCAGGTGACAGCGACAGGGGAGAATGCCGGATTGATTCGACATTGGACATTGCTTTTTCTGAAGTGCCCGATCGCAGTTTTAGATGTGCTTCGCCGGTGTCAACAGTTCGATCGAACTGGCTGAGCAACTCTTGCAGCCGATCGCTCTCTCGGACAATACTAAAAGCCACATTGCGGTTTTTGTCTTCCGGTACCAGCCGCCGTGCTAACAGCTTGCCAAAAGTTCGCAACGCTGTCAGCGGACTTTTGAACTGATGCAGCAAATTGTGCATCGTGTCGTAAACCTGAGCCTGGATTTGCCGACTCGTACCCAATTCCTGCTGCATCCACTGCGATCGCTGGTCTAAAATGCAGGCTAGGGCTAAGGTGCGAGCAATTTGTTGTATTTGAGCCTCCTCTCGCTCGTTCCAAGGCCTGTCTTGCCTACCGCTGACTAGAAGTCCCATTACAGCTCCCTCGTGTATCAGAGGCGTCACAATTTGCATCCGCTGCTGCCACACATTCTCCGGGCCTTGGCACTGATGGGAAGTGCGCTCCTTACCCGGAAGTCGATCGGGTGCGATCGCCCCTACCGTTGATTCTTCCACAGGCCGAACAGGTGGCGCCAGCAGTCGCGGTACCGGTTTCACTGTCGAGCTTTCGGGAGATTGCAACCTCAACCCCTGATTTTCTTCCGATTCGGCTGAGGTTTCTGGGTAAACTGCGATCGGCACCAACTTTGCTTCGCTGCCTTCTACGATCTCTTGTGTCAGGTATACCGCGCTGAATTCCGCTCCCAAACTAACGGCGATGGCTACCTGCGAGCGGCAAAGTTTGACAAATTCTGAACTGGCTGGCATTAACATGAGCGCCACATTAAGATATCTAACGGAATTCTAAGTAAATTACAAACGATCGGCGGCCGATTACTGATGAGAGACTTCTAGATTTCAGGTTTCTTCCCTTTGATAGAAGACAGCTATGTTGAAGGCATGGGGCTTTCATGAACCAAAATTGCCCCGCCTCGCCGTCGGCGCAGCTTCCACCGATCCCCAAGCTTGGCTCTTGCCGGAACTTGCGGCCAACCATACCACAACCGCTACAGTTTTGTCGATCGGCACGAATGTTAAGATTATGTCGATATATTAAAAACAGTTGATTTTTTGAGCTAGAACGGATATACTGGCCTCGGATTTGGTAGCTATCATTACAACCTGTCTGCTCATACTGTCTGCTCACAGAGGAGGTAAAGAAATTGGCCAGGAGACGCAAACGCAAGAGTCGCCGCCGACAAGAAGGACGCAGAATTTTAGAGTGTGTGCCTCAATATAGCATCGAGAGCGGCGAAGATAAACCCGTAACAGCGGCTCGCAAGTTCATCCATGCAGAAGGCATTGCTCCCCCAGCTTTGCTGTTAGTCAAGCGTAACGAGCATACCACTGACAGATACTTCTGGGCTGAAAAAGGTTTATTTGGAGCCCAATACGTAGAAGAAAACCATTTCTTGTTTCCCAGCTTAAAGGTGATGTTGGAAGCTACCACAGAAAAAATTCCTGTGGTGTCAGCCAGCCGCGCATAGCTCAAAATGTTTAGCTCAAAACATTGACAGCAATGTTTTTCTAAGTCTTTTAACAAAAGCGCGAGAGTTCTCATTGTCTGGAGAGTGCCAACTGAAATTTCTGCGAAAAGTCCTTAGAAATTAGGGTATAAGGAGCCATCGCAACAGGCGTGATCGCACCCCAAGGGCGATCGCCACAATTGGCACTTTCACGATAATGGTTTTTTTTGATTGACTGTTTTGTCGATCGAACAAGTGGATCAAAAAAACAGCCACGGGTTTATCAACGAGAAAGCCGCTCTTGAGTTATGGGTTTGTCAGCTAGAAGTCTAACTACGGCATCTAGCATATCAAAAAACGTTCCGCGTCAAACTTTTAATCGATCAGTTTCAAATCTAAAGCTTTTTGCATGGCTGCTAGTTCATCCCGGTGAGCTCTGACAGTAACAAAGCTCTTGGTTGGGCTTCCCGACTCAGCAACTGATTCGAGTTTGAGCGAGACTTGCTCAGAGCGTCCAGCTTTTTTCCAGTAAAATACCCCCGCCAGCGGGGACAGCAGTACCAAAGCTAGGAAAATTTGACCTTGTTGGGGAACTAGCATTCCCAAAACCAGTCCCAAGCACAGAGCGCCGCCTGCACTCAGCAGAGTTAGAAAAATAGCTAGAAACCAACTCGGCCTGACAAAACCCTCAAACGTGACTTTATAGTTGGGGGCATCGACGGCTGCAACTCGGTAAGCTCTCTGGGCAAAATACTGTTGTAAGTCGGTTAACAGTGACTCTTGGGCGCTCTCGGAAGCCAGCTTGACTTGTTCGATTCGATCTTTGACTGAAGCCTTGATGAAGAAAAACAAGCCAACAGCCAGCAGTAGCGTTAGCACAAAGGTAGAAGGAAGAACAGCAGTATCCATCGGTAGAAGTTTGTGTAATTTAAATGATCTACTATTACTTTACAGAACTTTACATACGAAAGCGATCGAGGACTTACGCAGACACTTTGTTATCAAAATTCGCAGAAAGCTTCTTCTGCAAGGCGTTTTGCTCTCCATCACCCAATTCCCCTATCTCCCCATCATCCCTAATTCTCAAGTGACCGTGCGTAAGTCCTGACGTTGTGTAGCTGCTTTAATCGGTGTGCGGCGGGCGATCGAGCAAAGCGAAGGCAATCAGGCAAATCGCTTTGCAAGTAGCGCCAGCATCTCCAGGGTTTAGGCATCCGATTCCAACTCGGCTAACCCGTCTGACCAGTTTCTAAGGCGCGGGAACGACGCTCGGACGCGCCGTTTCCCTGACCAATGTACTCATGCCAGAGACGAGCGAGGTCTTGAGCTTGGTGCCGCCACTCAGGGAGGATTTGATACATCCGACGGGGGCGGCCACGTCCTTCTACTTTTTTCCAGTAACCGGTGATTACGGCTTCATCTTCGAGGAATTTCAGAGCGCTGTAGAGAACGGTATCAGAAAGTCGGTAGATGGGGAATTCCCTCTCTAGTTGGCCAATCAGTTCTGTACCGTAGGAATCTCCGCGCAATAACACGGAAAGAATGTAACACACAGCTAATTCCTTGTTTAGATAAACAGGAGGGGGGTCTTGAAAAAATTGATAGATATGTTCAAACTTCATCTGTCTTGTCCGCTGGAAACTCTCGTGATACCGTCAGGTTAACGGGAGAGGAAAGCGGGGCGGGGTGTGCCGCTTCCTAATGATTAAGTGGGACACCGGGGAAACAGAGGTGCAGTATTTCCCCAGTGAATGTTGATAGCCCCAAACGCTTGTCCTGCACTTCGGTAATGTTTGCCTGCGGCTTGGTTGAGCAGCGCGGGCGTAACTAGCGCAATTTTTTTCCTCTTCCAATGTATCGCAGCGACTATTGTCAAGTGTGCGATCGCCTGCAAGAGTTGGCAGTTACTTTGGGAGTTAGTGTGTTAACTGAATTTGCAGTTGATGTTTGCGTTCAAGCGCAGGCTTTAAACCGAACTCAGGCCTAACATAGCCCGCAGTGTAAAAGTTAGAAAGACAAAAGTCGCTACAATCGAACTAATCAGGGCGATCGCAGTTGCCGGTCGATCGAGCAGGGGTTTGAGTCGCTCGAACAGGAAAAAGAAAATTCCCAGGCATATCGTAATGAAAAAGCGCGGGTAGCGAGAGACGTTATTAATAAAATCTTGCATGAGCTTGGTGGGGTAAAGTGTCACAGCACAATCTTTGACTGGTAACACTTGTGAGCGAGTTAGACAATTTTGGCACAGCCGGAGCTAAATCTGCCGATCGGGCGATCGGGCATTTTTGCCGGCGAGGCTGACATATATAATTCTAACGAAAACTTTTCGCCGATCGCTCCGGCACTGTCTGTTTAATGCCACGCGACCTCCGGTAAGAACTTCAGAAGTATTTCTATTGAGTTCTAGTTGTGATAAATATTAGAGGGCCGTTATTTCTAGATAAATGTCTGCTGCCGCACCTTCTTTCGTCTTGCCACGTCCCTTTCTGAAATGGGCAGGAGGCAAAACTCGGTTGATTGGACAATATCAACCTTATTTTCCTGAAAAGTTCACCACTTACTACGAGCCTTTTTTGGGCGGCGGAGCTGTATTTTTTTACTTAGCACAGCAGCACCCTGGTTTGCAAGCTGTTTTAACAGATATTAATCCTGAGTTGATTAATGCTTATCGCTGTGTCAGGGATAAAGTTGAGGAACTGATTCTACTTTTAGAGGAGCATCAGTTAGAACATACCAAGGCCAATAAAGATTATTATTACTGGGTGCGATCGCGCTCCTACACAACAGATACAGAAAAAGCAGCACGCCTGATTTACCTAAATAAAACTTGTTACAACGGCCTCTACAGAGAAAACTCAAAAGGTGAATTTAATGTTCCCATAGGTCGATACAAAAATCCTAACATTTGTCAAGCAGATTTACTGCGATCGGTCTCATCTTTACTCGCGCCCGCTCAAATTGAAGTCAGAAAATTCGATGAAATTTTGGATTTTGCTACCAGCAGCGAAGACTTTGTTTATTTTGACCCGCCTTATTATCCAATCAGTGCCACCAGTAACTTCACGACTTACAGCCGAGATAATTTCAAAGAATCGGAACAGCTTAAACTGAGAGATATTTTTGCCCAACTAGCAGAACGGGGCGTGAAAGTTATGCTGTCTAATTCAAACTGCGATTTTATCGAAAAAATCTACAGCGATACTCAACTTTTCCCAAATAAATCTCTGCCCAAGCTCATTGAAATCTCAGCATCTAGAGGAATTAATTCTAATAGTTTCAAACGCGGAAAAATCAAGGAATTATTAATACGTTTATTTTAAATCTTATTTAAGCCAAGTCTCTAATTAAGGAATGAGAATTAAATAACTTACAATGCGTGATGGTTCTTGTGGGATGGGCGTCCCGCCCGTCCAGAAAGGGCGGGCTAAGAGTGCCCAACCCATACTCCCCACAAACTTGTGTAAATTATTTAATTCGCGATCCTAAGCATATTTTGTAGGAGCAATACCTAGTTTCGCCAGACGCGGCCAAGTTCCGTAATTTCTGTTACAGATATTTGTTAGCCCAGGTAATAAAACCTTCGAGCTTGTGAACTGCCAACAGATTTTGATTGTCAGGAATTTGTTTTTTAAACCAGTCGATCGAACCTTGTCTCATACCATCACCGCCCACTATAACAATAGTAGGAACCCGATAGCAATTTTTAATATTTAAATTGAGGTAAGGATACTTCTCGTCTACTGAACCTTTGTCTTCTTGCCACTTGCACTCAACAATTAGACCCAGAGGAAATAAACCGCAACCAACAATATAAAAATCGACATTTATTTCAGTTTCATAAATGCTAGACCCGATATAAACCTGTTTAGCATATCGCTTGGGATTTTCAGTAGAGATTAAGAGCCAATCTCGCTTGCGCTTTTTCGGCAACTGGGGACATATTTCGAGATATCCGTGGCCTCTCAACGTACCTTCTACAGTTGTTTCTAAAACAAAACCAGTTTTATTGGCTCTAAAACCCCTATTCATTTTGTTGCCTCCTGAATATAATTTGAATTAAGCCGATCGCACTTGAATCACCCCTCGGTCGAAAACCCGTTTGTCAGTACCGATAGAACTGACAAACATCCTGTCTTCATAGACATCAAACGTCGCAAAACTCAGGCGGCTAGCAGAATACTCCGTCCACTCAGAACGACTCACCGGACGAGTGCCACCGCCGGCACCGCAAATTAAATAAGTCGTACCGTTAATCGAGCGAGTGCGTTCGTAACTGTGCTCGTGTCCGTTGATATAAAGCTGCACGCCGTACTTTTGAAACAAAGGTGTCAAAGTCTTAATAAAAGATTGATCCGATCCGTAGACGCCAGAGGAATAAATCGGGTGGTGGCCGAACACAACTTTCCAAGGTGCGGTGCTCTGACTCAACTCTTTTTCCAGCCAAACAAGCTGCTTTTCCCAGTCAGCATTGTGATTGGTATCTAAAGCAAAAAACTGTACCGGATCGCGCCGAAAAGTATAGTAGCGACCTTGCATATTAAAACCCGCATATTTAACTTGCGGATCGCCGTTAGCAGTGCGGATATCGTGATTTCCCAGACAAGCATAAAATTTTACACCTTGCTGTAATAAGGGCTGATAAGGTCGCTCGAAAACAGCATTAATTTTTTCAATTTCGCCGTTATTGTAGATATTGTCGCCGGCGAGAACAGTAACATTAAAAGGGTTTTCCCGGTGATATTGCGCCATCGCCTCAGCGACAGCATACTGACCTTCAGCGCCGGTACCGGTGTCGGCTACCGAAATAAAGCGTAAAATAGGCGGTGAGGCCGGCAAAGGGACGATCGCCCTTTCTGCCTCAACGTTAGAAGGGACAGCAGCGTTGGCATCTGTACCCCAGGCACTCCGAAGCTGCAACATTTTCCAGACTCCGGCAAAACCTAAGCTGCTGAGACTGCCTAAAATTAGAAAGTGACGGCGTTTGATGCTCATTTTGATTCAGTTACAACTAATGAAATGATAAATTAAGGTTGAGATGGCTCAACTAAAAATTTATCGCTTTTAGATATATTTGCAACGCCCCAAGGCAGAGAAAATGTCAGAAGAACAACTAAACCAGTCAACTCCAGAACCCTCTCAATCTCCGACACCGGAGGTTGATTCGGCCCCAAAGTCTGCCCCCACTGGCAGCAAAACTCAAAATGCCAGCAGCGCGGTTCCCAAAAATCAGAGAATCAAAACTTTGATGGCATCGATTGGGAATTTGGGAAAAAAAGGCAAAAAATTACCAGCCGAACCCCCGTTGCAGCAAGTAAAGCCGATCGCGCCCACCGCTTCTGACTCAGCAACAGTAACTCCTCCCGCTGTTGCTGCGGAAGTTAACAGCGTGCCACCAAAAGTTGCTGTAAAAGTTGATAAAAAGCCTGTATCCCAACGCAGGGAAGGGAGCTTTTTACAGAACGTCGGTGTACTTTGGCAAAGTATTGTGCGGCTAGTGCGATCGCTACTGCCACCATCTACGAACCAGAAGCTGTCCGATCCAATTTTAAACGCCGCCATAGCAGCAATTCTAATCGTTGCAGTCGGTTTAACTCTCAACAGTTTCTCGCCAAAACCGCCGGAGAAAGTAGCAAAAGTGCCTTTGCCAGCAGCGCAGCAGTCGCCGCAAACTTTTGATGATTTTCTGGCATCGGGAACGCCGAAATCGCCAGAGGCGATCGTACCATCTGAGCCAATCTCTGCTAACTTCAAAAGCAAGTTGCCCGATTTAGTGGCGCCGGAAAAACCCCAACCAGTAGAAATTATCCCACCGCCACCGCTGACGCCCGAACAGTCTCTGATTGCTGCGATTCAAAATCAAGTTACTGACATTAAGAATCGACTGGGCGGCGGTTTAGTTGAGTCTGTTCAAGCTAATTTTTCCAGCAGCATTTTGACAGTAAAAGTCGCTGAAGATTGGTACAAACTCAGCGTAGTTGAGCAAAATCAACTAGCAACGAAGATGTGGAAGGAGGCTAACTCACTCGATTTCAGCAAGTTAGAAATTGCGAATATGGAAGGCAAGTTAATAGCTAGAAGTCCGGTTGTGGGTTCGGAAATGATTATTTTAGACAGAGGGATTAATTAGAATTTAAATAGTCTGTATCGGTACACCATCTTACCAGCCTTAAAGTCCAGGACGCATAACATAATTATGTAGCGTGCTCCCTGCGTACCTTACGGCTGTTGATTTTTTGGAGGAATCTCGAACTTTTAAAAGTTCCGAGAGAATGCTATAGCAAAACCATTTGATTTGTAAACAATGGGTTCAATCATCACAAACGTTTCAGGTCGTTCTACATTCACGACTCCAATAGACTTGCTATAAGTAACCACACAAAATTAATTACATAAAGACTCCTTGCTAGGCAAGGGTTTCAGTAGAAATATTGTGTAATTAATTCTGCACACCTACTTACGATGAGTCGTTAATTAGCGATCGCATTTTTGTAAACAACATTCGCCGTTCTTAAATTCCCCATAACTTATGCCAAGACGTTTATCTGTTCTTCTACCAACAATCTTAGTATGCTGCATACCAATATGTTTGTTTGTCGCAGTTGCGAGTATTGGTTATATAATATTAATTCCAGCTTTTATAGCAGGATCGTTACTTGGCCCTCTCACGCTACTTTATTTAGTATCTAACCAACTGCCATTGATTGTTGCTGTACTCATCCTGACAGCTTTATTGATAACAATGATCCTAGCTCACCCAATAAAAATTCGCCCTTGGGCGGCTACCATAACCGTAATTGGTGTCTGCATCTGGATGACGATTGGCTTTTTTTCTATTTCGATAGTCTTAAGTATGGCGGCTGCCTAAATAAACTTAGGGGGAGAGCCACCCTAACTCTCCCCTTACTTATATTTACGCCTTGTAGAACGATCGCTCTGGAATATATTACTCAACCAGCCATTGATATAGCAAGTCTATTGGAGTCGTGAATGTAGAACGACCTGAAACGTTTGTGATGATTGAACCCATTGTTTACAAATCAAAAGGTTTTGCTATAGCATTAAATCATATCATGTCAGCGGTCACGACCACCATTAAAGAGTTTTGTACTGAGGACTTCAGCTCTCATAAAATTACTAGGAATAAAGTCCTCACTACAAACCTTAGAACGCTTATTTACCCGACATTAAATTAATAACTTTGAGGAAGATTGAAAAATGACAATTTTAACTCAAGCCGAACAACTAGAAATTGAATATCCCAGCAGCGACGGAGAGCCGATGGCTGAAAGCGACATCACGCGCGATTACATGACTTACAGCGTAGAAGCTGTCAAGCTTTACTTTCAAGAACGTTCGGATGTTTACGTGTCAGCCAATTCTTTCATTTATTATGAACAAGGGAACAACCAAGCGGTTGTTGCTCCCGATATTTATGTGGTGTTTGGAGTTGCCAACCGCAAAAGGGATAATTATAAAGTTTGGGAAGAAGGCGGAATTACTCCCAATTTTGTGTTAGAAATTACTTCGGAAACAACTCATACGAAAGACCAAGAAACCAAACGGGAAATTTATCTGGCTTTGGGAGTTAGGGAATATTTTCAGTACGATCCGTCGGGAGATTACCTAAATCCAATTTTACAGGGAGTACGTTTAATAAACAATCAGTATGAGCCGATTGCAGCCAACAATATCGCTTTCGATACGCTGTGGTTATTCAGTGAAGTGCTGGGACTGGAATTGCATCTAATTTCAGGAGAATTGAGGTTTAGAGTTCCTGAAACGGGTGAGTTTTTGAAGACTCATAAGGAAGAAAAACTGGGACGAGTGGCAGCGGAGTCAACATTGCGCCAGCTCGTAACTCAACTCTTAAATTCTGGAATGAGTCTGGAACAGGTAGCGCAAATGATGAATTTATCAACCGTGGAAGTGAGACGATTGGTAGGGGAAAACTTTTGATCGATCGCACTTTTCCCAGATATCAAGAATAGTGCGATCGAAGTATAGGACAAAATGAGAACAGTCAACAGTCAACAGTCAACAGTCAACAGTCAACAGTCAACAGTCAACAGTCAACAGTCAACAGTCAACAGT